>JAJZBJ010000054.1 GCA_021798975.1 Bacillota bacterium
CCGTCACGGGGCGGCTGGTAGCAGATTTCGTGCTGGGCCGTCCGCCCATCGTGGATCCGACACCTCTGCGCTGGAATCGCTTCTCGGAGCAAGGAGGGGCAATTCATGTCTAAGACGGAATCGCTCGTGGTGTGCCGGTGTGAAAATCTCACTTGGGATGAGGTGGAGAGAGCCATCTCGGAGCTGAAGCCCACCTCACTGCGGCAGTTGAAGCTGATAACCCGATGGGGTATGGGCATTTGCCAAGGGCGGGTGTGCCGGTCGCTCATGGCTATGGCGGAGGTTCCGGATCATGCAGAACGGGACTTTCGACTGACGGTCCGGCCTCCCTGCAAGCCCATTAGGATGGGGATTTTGAAAGACGCCGAAGCAGAGGAGGTAGGAGAACCGTGTCAGGACGCCTAACCATCCGTATTCCGGGTGGGCCGGATTTAGGTCCCCAGGCCGAGACTCTGCGCCAAGTCACCTTTTCCTTCGATGGGCAGCCGGTGGTGGGGTTGGAGGGAGAACCGGTGGCTATGAGCCTCTGGGCCTTGGGATACCGCGCCTTGGGCTGGAACGAGGAGAGCGGTCGCCAGCGCGGCCTCTACTGCGCCATTGGCCACTGCTTTGAGTGCCGCATGACCATCGACGGGCAACGCGACCAACGAGCCTGTTGCTATCCGGTTCGGGAGGGGTTGGCGGTGTCTCGACAGTCCAAACCCGTCGACTTGGAGATGCAGGACGGGATGGACCAGGTATGAGCCAAACGGATGTACTGGTAGTGGGAGCCGGGCCGGCCGGATTGACGGCGGCCCAGGAATTAGGACGGAGAGGAATTAGGGTCACCGTTATCGACGAGTATCCTACGGCCGGTGGGCGACTCCTGGGACAGTTGTATCAGGCAGGCGATCACTGGTGGGTGGGACGTCAGGTGGCGGAGCAGCTGCTGTCCGACATCAGCGGCCACCCCGCAGTGCGGCTCCGACTCGGCACGTCGGTCAGCGGCCTCGAGCGGCGAGATAAGGGATGGGTTGTTGAGGATACCTCCGGTGGTGAGCCTGCCATGGCGCGTGCCGTGCTGCTGGCCACGGGGGCTGCCGAGATCCCCATCGCCATCCCCGGGTGGACGCTGCCAGGGGTAATGACGGTCGGTGCAGCCCAGGTCATGGCCAACGTCCATCGTGTGCGTCCGGGTCAGCGGGGTGTCATTGTCGGCCTCGGCGCGCTGTCGTTTGCGGTGGCCCAGGAGTTGCGCTGGGCGGGTGTCGATCTGGCGGGGATTGTGATGCCGCCGCCTCCAAGGAACGGAATGCCGGGATGGACGGTGGAAGAGGAGTGGCGAAAGATGGCGCATCTCGCCCATTTGGCGCCAACCTGGATGCGGCCGCTTAGTTCGCTCTTGAGGCGCGCTGGCTGGCGCCGGCGTCTCCTGGCCGGGGCGCCTCAAGCGGGCGTCGCTGTGGCTGGAACCCGCTTGCGGCCCAACGTGGCGGCTCTCGCGATTGAGGGAGATGCGGCGGTGTCGGCTGTGGTCCTGCAGCGACTTAATGGCCACGGGAATCTGGTGGGGGAGCCGTGGCGGGAGGCGGTTGATTTCGTGTGCACGTCGGGCGGATTGCGGCCCATTCCGGATTTGGCAGCGGCTGCTGGTGCTGCCATGCATTACTCCTGGGATGGACGCTATGATGTGCCCCTGTTTGGGCCCTGTGGAGATACCACGGTGCCGGGGCTCTATGTGGCTGGCAACATCTTGGGGATTGAGGGGGCGGCCGTCGCCATGGCGCAAGGTCAACTGGCGTCGGTCGGTATCTTGCGCCACCTGTTGGGGAAGCCGGACGGCTTTGGACCTGAAGCGGACCAGTTTGCTCTGCAGCTTGCCGAAGCGCGCCGGCATGCACCGTTGGTGTTTGATCCTGCTTGGGCGGCGATACACGAGAAAGTTATGGCGGACTTCCAACGTGAGACAAGGGAGGGGTAGCCGGTGAAATTTAGTCATCTGTTTCGCACCATAGAGACGCACACCGGGGGCAATCCCACGCGGACCATTTTAAGCGGCGTGCCCCGCATTCCCGGGGATACCATGATGGACAAGGTGGAGTATTTCCGCACCCACTATGATTGGATTCGAACCAATCTCATGTTTGAGCCTCGCGGGCACGGCGTCATGTCCGGCTGCATTCTGACAGAGCCGGTCCATCATGAGGCGGACTTGGGTGTGATTTTCATCGAGGTCGGCGGGTATCTGCCCATGTGCGGCCACGACACCATTGGCCTCGTGACCGCCTTGATTGAGACCGGGCAAGTCGAGGCGGTCTCCCCGAAGACCCGCTTGGTGCTGGACACACCCTCCGGTCTGGTGCGCACCGAGGCGCATGTGGAAGATGGCCGGGTGTTGTCAGTCAGTTTCGAGAACGTGCCAGCTTTTCTCTATGCCAGGGATGTGGTGGTGTCGGTGCCAGACTGGGGCGAGATTCCTGTCGACATTGCTTGGGGTGGAAACTTCTATGGATTGGTGGACGCCGAGAGGCTCGGGTTGGAGCTGGTGCCCAGCGAGGCTCGCCGGGCTATTAGGCTCGCCCAAGCCATTCGCCGAGCGGTCGACCAAACGATGGCCGTGGTGCACCCGGAATTGCCGACCGTTCGCGGTCTGACGCACGTGGAGTTCTTCGGTGCTCCGAGCCATCCCGAAGCGGATGTCAAGAACATGGTGATTGTGCCCCCCGGCGGGGTGGACAGATCGCCCTGCGGGACGGGCACGACCGCCAAGGCAGCGACATTGTGGAGCCGCGGCCGGCTTACGATGGGTGGATCCTTTGTGCACGAAAGCGTCACCGGCGCCCTCTTTGGCGCCACCGTTCTGCGCGAGACCCAGGTCGGCTTCTACGATGCCGTCATCGTGCGCATTGGGGGATCGGCCCAAGTTTATGGAGAATCGACGTTTGTGGTGGACCCGGACGATCCGCTGACGCAAGGATTCTTGCTGCCCTAGGAGGGATTTAAAGCAATGGTGAACATAAGAGAGGTCTTTGACGTTGTGGACTTACATGCCGGCGGTGAACCCTTGCGGCTTGTCACCAGCGGATACCCGCCCATTCCAGGGAGCAGCGTCTTGGACAAGCGGGCGTACCTCGAAGCTCACTGGGATCACTACCGCAAGCGTCTCATGTTTGAGCCGTGGGGACATGCCGACATGTATGGCTGCCTCTTAGTTCCGCCCGAGCGTCCGGACAGCCTCTACGGCCTTATCTTCATGCACAACGAAGGCTACAGCACCATGTGCGGCCACGCCACCATCGCCGTGACCAAATGGCTGGTGGAGAGCGGCCAGGTGCTGATTCCTGACGGAGCGGAGGAGGTGGAGGTGCGCCTGGATGTGCCCAGCGGTCAGGTCGAAGCGCATGCTCGGCTGAACTCGGGCCGCGTCGTGAGCGTCTGGTTTGAGAATGTGCCCGCTTTTGCCGTGGCGCTGGAGAAAAGCTTTACGGTGCAGGACCGGCAGGTCCGGCTCGACATCGGGTTCGGCGGTGCCTATTACGCGGTCGTGGAGAGCCATCAGCTGGATCTGGCGGTCGAGCCCGAAAATGTGGATGCGCTTCGGGATTGGGCGGCCGCCATTAAAGCGGCGGTTGAGCCGCTGGAACTGACGCGCCATCCGATCGATGCGCGGCTGAACGGACTCTATGGGATCATTTTTACGGATGGTCCGCACCAATCGGGGAACTGGGATCGCAACCTGACCGTTTTTGCGGACGGGCAGATTGACCGTTCCCCCTGCGGCAACTGCGTCAGTACCCGCATGGCTCTCTTGGATGCCAAGGGGGTCATCGCCCGAGGAGAGACCTACCGGGTGGAAAGCGTGATCGATACGGTCTTTACCGGCCAGGTGATTGGCGACGCCGATCCGGTCGGCCCATATCGTGCGGTCCGCACGGTGATTGAAGGTTCTGCGCACGTGATTGGATTTCGCCGGTTCTTCCATAACCTCGAGGACCCCTTGGAGCCCTTTTTAATTCGATAGGAGGCCGAGCCATGTTGAAGCTCAGTGATGACGAGACCGCGCTGCTCGGAGGAAGTCAGGGACCGGCCGCGCGGCGTCTTGCTAGAGATGATTCGCCGTAAAACGGCCCCCATTGCCATCATCACCCAGGAACTCGATCCTGTTCTGACCTTGGGGGCTATAATTGGCGGGAAGCTTTATGGGCGTCGGCCGGCGGTGATTACGGTGTCACCTGAAGATTTTTAACGTTTGGCGGCAGCAACCCGAGTGGCAGTGGACCGTGTCGGCCAGGTCAGCTCGAAGATTGAATTCGAGAAGGAGTGAGGAGACATGATTGGAAAAAACTTTATTGGCGGCGAGTGGACGGCACTCGACGCACACGTGGTGGTACAGAGCCCAGGCGACATCTCCGATACGGTGGGAAGCATGGGGTTTTCGACCGCCCAGGATGTGGCGGCGGCGGTAGAAGCAGCTATGCAGGCGAAGACGGCGTGGCGCGATCTCGGTGCAGTCAATCGCGGCAACCTTCTATTCCAAGCCGCTGCGATTGTCGAGGAGCATGCGGAAGAGTTGGCCCAACTGGCCACGCGGGAGATGGGGAAGCCTATCGGGGAGATGCGTGGGGAAGCCCTCCGGGCGGTGGCCATCCTCCGCTACTACGCCGGCGAGGGGTATCGCTCGGTCGGCGAGGTCATCCCCGCCGCCAACCCTATAACCTTGCAGTACACCACCCGTGAGCCATTAGGGGTGGTGGGGGTCATTACCCCGTGGAATTTTCCGTTGGCGATTCCGATGTGGAAAATCGCGCCGGCCTTAATCTACGGCAATACCGTGGTCTTTAAGCCGGCGGAATGGTCGTCGCTGGTTGCTGTGCGGATGATGGAACTCTTGGCACCGGTATTTCCTGCGGGTGTTCTCAACCTGGTTCTGGGCCTGGGCCGGGAGGCTGGCGAAGCGCTCATTCAGCACCCGGGAATTGACGGCATTACCTTTACCGGTTCAGCCGCCGTGGGGGCTCATGTGGCCGAGACCGCCACGCGCCGCGGCATAAAATATCAAACGGAAATGGGCGGCAAGAACCCCGTCATTGTGGCCCGCGACGCCAATTTGGATTTGGCGGTGGATCTGGCCGTGTCCGGCGCCATGCGGTCTGCGGGGCAAAAATGCACCGCCACATCACGGGTGATTGTGGAAGAGGCGGTGCATGAGCCGTTTCTCGAAAAGCTGGTCGCCGCCGTACGGGCCCTCAAGGTGGGCAATCCCCTTCAGGCCGACACGTATGTGGGACCCGTGGTGTCAAAGCCGCAGTTTGAGAAGATTCAAGGCTATATCGAGGCGGGACTCCGGGACGGCGCTCGGCTGGTGGCGGGCGGGGAGATGCTGGATCTCGATGGCTATTATGTGCCTCCCACCGTATTTGACCGGGTTCACAGCCAGGCTGTGATCGCTCAAGAGGAGATATTTGGGCCCGTGCTAGGGGTGATCCCGGTTGGGGATATGGATGAAGCGATCCGGACTGCCAACAACATCCGCTACGGGCTCAGCGCCTCCGTCTTTACAGGCAGCCTGGCCACGGCGCTCCGTTGTGTTCGGGAGATTGAAGCGGGGCTAGTACGCGTCAACGAGGAAACTGCCGGCGTGGAACTGCAGGCTCCCTTCGGCGGTGTGAAAGCGTCCAGTTCCCATTCCAGAGAGCAAGGGCGGGCGGCCATCGACTTCTACACGCATGTCAAAACGGTGGCGGTGCGGGGGTTATAGCGATTTGACCCGTCCCAGAGCGGGCGTCACGTCGATGCGGCACGGCCGCAGGTCCCTGCCGAAGTCTATTTCTCGGGTCACACAGCATAGAGAAAGGCAGGAGGCGACTCCTGCCTTTTGACCTGGGTATAGAATCTCATCTCGGGTTTCGAATCTCTATCGGAGAGGGCATCACGTGGGAATGGAGGAATAGCGATGGAACAAGTGACCTTTGAGTACACGTTTGTGAGCGGCCACTCCGCTGAAGATATTGTGGAGAAGGCCAACCAGTTGGGCCGGGAGGGTTGGGAAATGGTGTCGTGCTATGTGCTGGAGGCGGGCAGTTTCAACCGTACTGTGGCGACCGCCTACTTCAAGCGGCGCATCGGTTAGGAGTTTCCCGCCCCCCAGCGAGCAACATTTATCCGATTTGACACGCTTTTCTGGAAAAAAGTGTATAGATAAGAGGATTTTCTTTAGTTGGTGAAGAATAAGCGCGAAACTGGATGCTGATTGTCGTTTGTTGATGAAACTCTGTCCTCAGGAGGGACTTCTTTGAACCCTGCCCGCGACAATGTCCACCCCATTCTTGTCTCTTCCGTCGACAACACCGCAGATGTGGCTTTGATTTGTACGCCCGATTTAATCGTGGAACGACTAAACCTGGTGGCTCGGTCGTTCCTTGCGATTGATCGGGGGACAAGCCTATTAACGGTGGTGAACCCAGAGGATGCGGAGATGCTGGGGGACGCCATTTCGCGGGAAGAAGGCACGATCCTTCATGCACGGATTAACCAAGCGGGGGCCTGGCGCCTCTGCCGGGTGGGGCTCACACCTTTTGCCCTGCCGGATGGCATCCTTTGGCACATGCGGATGGTGGATGTCACCGATGTTGTCCTGAACGCCCGTTACAACCAGACCATCCTTGCGGCCAGTCTGCGATTTGGCTGGGCGGAATGGCATGACGTGCCACCCGGCCGCAATACGGTCTTTTCTCCTGAGGCGTATGCGATCGTGTTTGGCCACAAGGTGGCAGAGCCCCGACAAGTCCTCTGGGACGACCTGCGGGCCGTGTTCCATCCGGAGGTCGACTATGACGCCCTCATGCATCAGATTCGCGAGGCTGGCTCGCGCGGTGAAAGCTATCGCCTGGAGTTTGCTGTGGTGCATCCGGACGGGCAGGTGCATTGGATAGAATCGCTCGGGGCGGCGTCCGAAGGGTTGGATGGCCGTCGCATCTATGGGGGCCTGTTGCGCGATATGACGCGGGATCGCGAACAGGCGCTGAGGTTGATTCGCGCCCGACACGCCGAGTCGCTGAGGATCTTGGCAGGGGGCATCGCCCACGACTTCAATAATAAGCTGCAGGTGATCATCGGTCACTTGTCATTGGCTCAGGAGACCGAATACCGCGACGGGTCGGAACAGGTGCTGCAATCCTTAAACTGGGCGGCCGAGGCGGCAGATCAAGCCCGGACGCTGGCCCGGGAACTGATGGCTTTGGCGCGCAACGCCCCGGCTGAATCCCGTCCCATCCCGGTGCAGGATCTGGCCGCCGCGACCCGGGCTGTTCTATCCAATCGACCGGCCATCGGATTCGAGTTGAAGCTTCCGGATGGATTATGGTGCGTTGCCGGGGACCGCACGCAAGTTGCGCAGGTCATTGAGAACATTGTCTATAACGCCGTGGACGCCATGCCATCGGGAGGCACTATCCGCTTCCAGGCGCAGAACCTCCCGCAGGGCTCGCAGAAGCGGGTCGAAATCCTAATTTCCGACAGCGGCCCCGGCATCGCGGAAGATCTGCTCGAGGCCATCTTTGATCCCTATTACAGCACCAAGTCGCACGGCCACGGGCTGGGCTTGGCGACCACCTATGCCATCGTGCAGCAGCACGGCGGGTCGATTCAGGTCGAGACTTCCGAGTGGGGCGGGGCCTGCTTTCGCATCATCCTTCCAGCTTGCGACGGAAGAGCGCTGGAGACACTGCCGGGACGCGCACACCCTATCGCCACCCTCAAGGGACAGCTTCTGATTGTGGACGATGATCCGATAGTTCTGGCGAGTGCCAAGGCCATGGCACAGAGTTTTGGACTCGATGTCGCGGCGGCCGCCAGTGGTCCTGAGGCGTTGGATTGGCTTGGAAGTCACCCGTGCGACATGGTTCTATTGGATTGGGTGTTGGGGGATCCAATGAGCGGGCGGGAGGTTCTGGACATCTTGAGGAAGACTCATCCCGGCCTGGTCGTGGCCGTTTCCACGGGATTTGCCGATGTGCCCATCCCAGCTGGAGTGCCAGGCCTGCCCAAGCCTTACACGCGGCAGCGCTTGGGGGAAGTCTTGGCCGATCTATTATTCCAACCCGGGATGGATAACTAATCGAGACGCCTCACCGAGTGGCCTGGAATTAGGGAGAGCGCGGGCTTTTTGCGTGGGGATCTTTTCCCCCAGCACCATCCGGCCCATTTGATCTGACCGCGAGACATTGATGCCATATATTCTGGAAGAGACCCGGCTGTTTGGCCGCGGAAGGTCTGCCGTTGGTCCGTCCCCTGGTGTTAGAGGCCCCCGACGACCCTTCGGTGGTTGGCATTGATTTTGCGTACGACCTAGGTCCCGACATCCTGGTGGCGCCCATCGTGACCGGCCGATCGACAGCGCTTATCGCTCTCTCGAAAGGGCATTGGCAGTCGCTGTATCGCCCCCACTGTCGCGTCCCGCCCGCTGACCCTGCGCGGGCAGCAGGAGCTCCCGTCCCCTGCAGCTGGGCGTGCGTCTCTACAGATTGCGCCCAGCTCTTCCTGGGCAGCCATCAAGGTTGTTTATTGACAGGCCGTGGAGGTTTACCGAGACTGTGGTAAGAGGTCATACCTATCGTGAGACATAGGGGGCCAAACCGGGAGGGATTATGGTGTTTGAACCGGTGACCGACAGCATATCCTTGCGAGACCGCGTGGTACAGGATATCCTGCGCAAGATCGAGGGCGGGGAGCTGAGGGCAGGAGACCGTCTGCCGCCTGAGCGGGAGATGGCCGCTCAGTTCCATGTCAGCCGCGCCACCGTGCGCGACGCCTTGCGGACCCTGGCTGCCCTAGGGGCGCTCAGCATTGAGCACGGACGGGGCATTTTTGTCCGGGCTGGCGAGGGGGTGGCCCTGGGCGAGGCGCTTTGGCGGCCGATGGTGATGGAGGCTCAGACCATTTCCCATCTTTTCGAAGTGCGCTGCAACCTCGAGACGGCCGCCGCCGGCTGGGCTGCCCGGCGGGCCACAGAACAGCAGCGGCAGCATCTGAAGCGCATTGTGCTTAGCGTCAAGGAGCAGATGGAGGAGGGGGGCACTGTACCTCCGGAGGTGCTGGCGGTCGCCGATCTGGAGTTTCACGGCGCAGTCCTGGACGCTAGCCATAATCCTGTTGCCGGCCGGATTATGCTAAACCTCTTGGACGCCTTGGAGGATGCTCGTCGGCACAGTCTTTCCATTGAAGGCCGCGCTTTTAAGTCGGTGTTGGACCATGAAGCCATTGCGGACGCGATTGTGCACGGCGACGCCCCGGGCGCCGAGAGAGCCATGCAGCTCCACTTGGTGGGGGTTGAGTCCGAAATTCTGCACCACCTCCAAGAGATCCGGGTGGCTCGCTAACCTTGCGGAACCTGTCTCTAAGTGCACGGGTTAAAAAATCTCTGGCATCGACCGGGCGCTTGCGGAGTCAACGCGAGCAGAAGCGCATGACACCGATGGTTTGACAGCCGGTGAGCGTTGCCATCCAGGGCACATTTGTCAGGGCCGGATTGTAAAAGTAGAGGGCATGGGGGACGGGATTTCGGCCGGACATCGCCTGTTTGGCGGCACGCCAATCAGAGTGGCTTGGACGGGCGATGGCCCAAGTGCCGGCCGCGACGGTTTCAAACTGGTTCGGTTGATGCAGCACCGCCCACCATCGATGCGGAAAACGCGGTGACTTGAGGCGGTTTAGCACAACTGCTGCGACAGCCAACTTCTCCAGATATGGCTGGTCACCGGCTTCTGCCGCCACCAGTTGAGCCAGCCAGAGGCGGTGGCGTTGCAACACCCGGGATACATGCATGGCCGATGCGGTCACCGCGGACCGAGAGAAGTGATGACGGCGGATAAGCTGCCGTTCTGCCCAAGGTTCGTCCATAGCGAGCATATGTCCGGATCGTGGATGGTGCGGGGCCGCGGATACTACGGGACCGCGGGGAAGCAGCCATAACAGGGCGCTGCCCGCAAATACTGCCAATCCAGCCAGCATTGAGCGAGGTCGTATCGCGAGTTTTCGAGTATAAATCGAGCAATCCCTCCTTCATGCCTTCGTATTGTACACGATGTGTCAACATGCCTTTGTCCGCCCTGGTGCCGGATTGATAGTTAAAGGGTTTAACTATAAAATGCCTTCATGAATGTAAATCCGGACGATTTAGTCGAGACGCTGGCCGACGATTTGTGGCAAATGTGGCGAATGTGGAGTGAACGCTCCTATACCGGAGAGCGAATCACAGCCGAGCAATATTGGATTCTTCGCATGCTGGAGCGCGAGAGATCCATGACCGTGTCTGGGTTGGCCAAAAGGCGCGGGGTGACGCCGGCGGCCATGACAGCAGCCACGCGCCGCCTAGAAGCGATGGGTTGGGTTAGCCGGGTCAGGCCGCCCGAAAATTTGCGCAAGGTGTTAGTAACCCTGAGCGATGCCGGACGAGAGGTTTGGCTCAGGGTATCGACTGAGCGGCGGCGGGTCCTGGCCCACTTGCTTCGTGCCATGACCCCGGATGAACAGGACACCCTGTACAGGATTGCCCGCAAGATGCGCACACTCTTGATGCCGGTCGACGGTCTGCCGGCGCCGTCGGGGGAGGACCACGATTATGGCCAATCCAACGAGTAGCCGCCGACTGAGACGCTCCACGCTGTGGATTTTCGTGCTGACGTTAGTGAGCCGCATCAGCGGATTCTTGCGCACCTCCATTTTGGCGGCGGCATTCGGCACCTCCATGAATACCGACGCCTGGGTCATGGCGTCGGCTTTGCCGAGCCTTTTGTTTGGATCGGTGAACCAAGCCGTAGTGGTCTCGACCGTGCCAGCCATGACCGATGCCCGAGCCCATGAGAGTGACGCGGAATTGCAGCGCTTTATCAGTCAGGTGTGGACGATGCTGATTCTGGGAGCGCTGGTCATGACGCTTTTGGGCGAGCTGTTCGCGCCTCAAATTATTGGTTTTCTGGCCCACGGCTTTCACGGGGCGAAGCGTGAACGAACCATCCTCATGACCCGCATTATGATTCCGTCGATTGTGTTCTGGAGTTCGAGCGGCTTTTTGACGGGTATTCTGCAGGCAGACGAAAACTTTTTTGGATTGACGCTCGCACCATTGGTGGCGAACCTAGTCCAGATTTTTAGCATCTTAGTGCTGGCTCAACTGTTCCACCCGCATATCGAAGGGGTGGCGGTGGGCTTTACCCTCTCCATCGCCATGCAACTGGCCCTGCTTCTGCCCCTGTTGCGGCGGCGGGGCGTGAGGCTTCGACTGACGTTTCGATTTGACCATCCCCGCATTCCGAAGCTGCTCCGGTTGATGGGGCCGTACTTCATCCTTAGCAGCGCTGGCAACATCGAGCTGATTACCGACCGGATGCTGGCATCCTATATGGCGGTAGGCAGCATCTCCGCCATGAACTTTGCCTTTACGGTCAGCCAAGTGCCCTTGGGAATTATTATTGCGCCCGTGATTACCCCCATCTTTACCCGATTGGCAATGCATCACAGCGCATCGGAGCGCCAGGCGTTTTCGGGTTTGGCCATGCGGGGCATGCGCTGGGTGTTGATGCTGGCCCTGCCGCTTTCCCTGATTCTCTTCATCATGAACGTGCCGATTCTGCGGTTTGTATACGAGCGCGGCCACTTCAATCGGGCCTCCTTGCATCTCACGTCGCATCTCTTTGTCTACGCCATCCTGGCACTGCCGGCCAATGCCCTGGCCACGTACCTGCAGCAAATCTCGTTTGCCACCAAGGACACCCGCCGCCCCGCCCGCTACAGTTTAGTCGGGGTCGCCGTCAACATTGCGGGGAATTTGACGTTGACGCGATTTATGGGGGTATATGGGCTGGTCTTTGCCACCACGATCGCCAACTGGACCAATTGCATCCTCCTGACGTCGTCCTACAATGTGCGGCGCCACGTGGGTCGGCAGCTGCCCTTTGTGGGATCGCTGGCACTGGCCGGCGGGGTCATGGCGGGCATCCTGCTAGGATTCCAGTGGCTGTTGGATTTGAATCATGTCCATGAAACGTTCCGCCTGGTGGGAGGTGTCGGTCTGGCAGGTGCGGCGGCCATGGGGGTGTTCGCAGGTCTATTGCTGCTATTGCAGGTCCCGGAGGCCCGCCAAGTGCGGGACTACGCCCTGAGACGCTTAAAGCGGGGGCTGGCGTTAGGCTAGGGGCATCCGGCAGGGTGCCTTTTCTTGATTGTTCATAGCACCTCTTCGGAGATAGGCGTAAACTCAAAAGATGTGAGGGAAAGGGGGGAAAATATGCCGAACGGCGAGCTCGTGCGAGAACTCATCGAGTCTCAATCCGAGGCCTGGGAGCAGGTTCTGCGAGAGGATTTAACATGGCCTTTCACTGGACGCGTGCTCTGCATCGGAAGTGGTTCTTCATATCATGCAGCCCTGACGACCGCCTTTTTGGCCCGCAAGTCAGGCCTGGACGTGACCGCTATGCCAACCCAGGATGTGATTCTGGAGGGCGGTTCCGCGCTCAGTCCATTTGACGATGTGGTGGTCATCTCCCGATCGGGAGAGACGACTGAGGCGCTTTTGGCTGCGGATATGGCGCGGGCATACGGAAAGCAAGTGTGGACGGTGACTTGCCGCGACGACGCACCACTGCTGTCCCACGCGGAAAACTCCTTGGCGTTGCCGTATGCACATGATCACACGGTGGTGATGATTCGCTCGTTCACGTGCATGCTGCTGGCGTTTGAACGCGTCTTGGCCCGGGGCAACTCCGAGGTGATGGAGACGCTGGAGCACATGGTGTCGGAGAGTCATGACTTCGTGGGCGCGGCGCACACTGTAATCGGCCAGGTGATGGATCCGCTTCCCAGACGGGTCTACATCTTAGGGGCGGGGGTCCGCCACGGCATCGCGTTAGAAGGCGCATTAAAGGCATTGGAAATGTCAAACGAAAATGCATCCGCTTATGGCCCGTTGGAGTTTCGCCATGGCCCTTGGGGATCGCTGACCGATCAGGACTTGGTGGTGGTGCTGGGGGAGACCCGCTACGGGTATTACGAGCGACAGGTGGTCCGGGATTTGGCCGAACGAACGCCCCACCTGTTGGTGGTGGCGCAGGAATCGTGGGCCGGCCGGGAGACGCTGCCGGGGGAGAAAATTGTGTTGCCGGAAGGGGATGGGCTGTGGCTCGGCCCACTAGCGGCGGTTCCCCTGCAATGGCTGGCGTTCGAGTGGGCTCTGGGACTGGGGCGCAATCCCGATATGCCGCAGAACCTGGAGCCGGTGGTCAACATTTCCCGCATTCCGGAACAATCCTAAGGGAGATGCGGAGAGATTGTGCCAATGTCAACACTGGAATAGAATGACGGAGAGATACGGTATTCGAGACATCACGAGCGAATCGGGGAGGCGCACATGAAGCTCTTAAACATATGGCATCAGGACAAGCACCACCTAGGCGTATTGGAAGGAGACCAAATCCGGATCGTCCAGGCGTGGCCTTCACTGGATGAGTTTTTGGCCTCCGGTCAGGGGCTCGAGACATTGAACGGGGATGGACCGCGGGTGCCATTCGACGAGGCCGACATCCGGCCGGCGTTGCTGAACCCGGGGAAAATCATCTGCATCGGTCTTAACTATCGCAAGCACGCGATCGAGACCGGAGCGGCGATTCCCACGGTACCGGTCGTGTTCTCGAAGTTCTCCGATACCGTGGCGGCCCACCAGGAAGTCGTTGAAGTTCCCCCGGGAACCGAACAGTTGGACTACGAGGTCGAACTAGCCATTGTCATGGGCCGGCGGGCCTATCAGGTGCCAGAGGAGAGGGCCTTGGAGCCGGTCTTTGGCTACACGATCGCCAACGACCTCTCGGCACGGGATTTGCAGCACCGCACATCGCAGTGGCTGTTGGGCAAGAATGGGCCTCAATTTATGCCCATGGGCCCGGCGGTAACGACGGCCGACGAGATTCCCGATCCCAATGGCTTGTCCCTGCGGACCTACCGCAACGGCGAACTGGTGCAGGATTCGACCACCGCTGACATGATTTTTTCCTGCCGGGAGCTGGTGGCTTATTTGTCACACTACATGGTGCTGGAGCCGGGCGATGTCATTCTGACCGGAACGCCGGCTGGTGTCATCATGGGATATCCCCAAGACCAGCGGAAGTGGCTTGCGGAGGGCGATCACCTGCGCATGGAAATCGAAGGGCTGGGCGAGCTCGAAAACACGTTCCGCAACCCCGAATAGAGGTCCGCCCACACCGAAGGACGCTCCGGTTTATTCCGGGGCGTTTTTTCTTTGTCCTGACTGCCGCAAAGAGAGTGCAGTGAGCTGGGCAGGAAGTGCCAATAAAAAAAGGGTATTCGGATTTTGGTGCGCTGCGAAGGCGCACGGCTTGGGAACAAGCCGTGGCCGAACTATGCGAGAGATGAGGGAAGGCCCTTCGAAATCGCCTTGCAGGAGGAGACTTCAAACCACCGTCAGCGGCTGGGGGCAAAAGCCTCGGTCGTGAGCGTGACGGCAAAAGGCTCCGCTAGACGGGGTCAGGTGTGTGCCCGGGAGCTGAACGTCAGTGAACCTCTGACGAGGTGTCGAAAAGATAGAGACGTCATCGAAACCGGGGTCCCAAAATTACCCCGGGACAAGGTGGAGCGGGAACCTGTCTACTGGCTCCACGGTGGCCGGCATGAAGGGGGCAGGACCCGGGCGCAGGCTCTGGCATGGAACGCAGGAACCTTCGTTGCGATGGTAAGGGAAAATGCCGAGCGGTACCCCGTGAGGCAGAAAGTACCAAAGCGCAACAAGGGACGGAGGCTCTCGTAGTAGTGACGAACCCGCGTAATGGCGGAGGAGCGAAGGGGAGCTAGTATCCCGGAATTGGAAATGTCGTCAACCAACCGGGAGGAACACATGGACAAGCCCATCCATTATGCCATTAGGGGTCGGTGGTCAGTCCGGTGTGTGTTGGCGAATCTGTTTCTGCACTACGCGTGTCCACCCCCTGCCTTGTCGATGCATGATTGAAGCTGTGACTGATGATGTGGGGACCAACTATGAGGAGAGGGGTGGAGCAACGGGTACCACTGACGGCGACCACACCGTGTCGCCGCCGTTTCCGGCCGAAGCTACCGAGCTGACGGTGGCGTTCAGCCCAATTACACGCACGACGTCCCCTGCTACCGGTTCACCATCCCGACAGCAACCATTTTGCGTATAGAGTCCCCACCAGACAAGCGGGGGAATCCGCGAGAGTCAATCTTGAAATGCGGGCGGGTGTACGAGACCTGACTATCAGTGCTTCGCCGTCTAGGGTGTAAGGGGGCGCGTAACGGCGCTCAATATTTGGCTGTCCGTATGAGGGAGTTCAGAGACGAGAGCGCATCAAGCGCACGCGGGGCTCCACACCCCTCATCGTGTAAACTGGGGTTGAAGAGGTGATGATCATGGAGGAGGAGGACTGGGCGTGGGTTTGCACCTGTGGCGCCGTCATCCCGCGCGGGCCAGAAGGCCGTGAGCGCGAGACTGCCCAAGCCCATGCCGCCGAACATCGTGTCGAGATCCCCGAAGCGGGCGGCCAGAAATTTGGCCCGGTGCCGACGACGCTCGTGCCGCCTAGCGAATTTCCGTCCCCGTCGGTCTGTCGGGTGGAATGGACCAATCGACGGACGGGTGAGGTCACGCCCCAGGGCATGGTTATCGTGGCGAACCCCGCGTACGAGGCATTTATCTGGCATGGTGGCACGCCGTATCAAATCGTCCCCCAGCATCCCGATGAACCCGTGCCGCCCGGGGTCCGCATCGACCGAATTATTCAGGATGTGGACGAGGCGATGGTGCTCATCCAGCGGTGCCTGCCCCCAGTGCCGGACGCCGAAGACCCCGAACAGATTCGGCAGTGCCTCGTGCGAGCCGTGAATCTGTTTTGCAGTGCGGAGCGCGACATCATGATGCTGCGCGATGAGCTCTTCATGAGCCATGCGGTATGGGACGCCGAGGTGTTGCGGCAACGCCAGTATCTGCCGTTCCAGGCGCAACCGATGTTCCGCTGGGGTGGCTCCGAGGGGCGTTATTTCAATGGGCGTTCGTATGCCGGCCAGGAACGCGCCTTTCATGGCCCATTGACGATTCAGGAACTGCTGGCCCAGTATGCGGAGGTACTCAACGAGGCGGCTCGCCACGTGGCGATGGCCGTGCTTGCGGAGGACAGGGCACGGTTGGATGCCTCCGGGGAGGAGACGGAATACCAGCAGCACCTGTTTGCTGCGACCATGTTTACCGACGAGCCTGAGGCGGAACACGTGCGAACGGTCCGATCCATCATTGCACCGGAGGCCGAATCTCAGACGCCCTAAGATTCTCTGAAGCCCGCCCCCGTGACCAACAATACTTAACGGAGTGAATGGCCTGGATTCGGGGGCGTAAGCGCAGCAAGGAATCTGCCACATTTGGGCCGGTCAGTCCCACAAGAGCCCGTACTCACTTGGCCGTTTGTTCACCGTTCTTTTGACCATCAACGAAACGCACTCCGCTCTAGGGTAAGGGACATGCTAGAAGAACGAAAGATAGGAGCTGAGCCAAGGGGTTTGGAGAAATTATGTCCGGTTTCTGGACAAACCCCACATGAGTACGGAAAATAACAATACACACATTTGTTTGTAATTAGATCGAAAAATGAAGTGGAAGGGGCAGGCGGTCGATGGTCAAGAACGTGGTCGCGATTGCGAGTGTCGCGATCGTCCAAGACGGGCGCATCTTGATGGTGCAGGAAGGCCAGTGGTCCGCGAGAGGTCTCTGGAACTTTCCCTCGGGACACGTGGAGCAGGGCGAAGGGATTTTGGCTGCGGCACGCCGCGAGTGTCGTGAGGAGACGGGGTTTGACGTGAACCTGGAATCGACGACGGGGGTGTATTCCTTTTGGAGTGTCACCGGCGATCGGGTCTTGCTCTTCAACTTTATGGGAGCCGTGCAAGGGGGCCGCGTGCCTGGGGATATTGATGCCGACATTCTGAGGACCCAGTGGATAACAATGCGCGATTTCGACCAAATGCCCGATAGCGAACTCCGCGCGGCGCCACTCCTCCGCCAGATTATCGAGGACGTGCGCCATCAGCGATTTCATCCGCTGACCGTGATTCATTAAGTGGAGGTCCCCGATACCCGAACGCCCCCTTTCACTTGGTTCGGACGATTGGTAACGTGGCGAGTGGTGGGGACCTATTGGGGGCTTAACAGCCGTAACACCTGAGTGGTTATGGTCTCGGTCCGGAAGACGCCCGATGGGTTTTGCGTCCGCGTAAGCAGTGCTTCAAGATATGAGTAGGCGTTGGGGTGCGTCAACTACACACAAGAGCTACATTGTGGCGGCTTTTTTTATACCTACAGAGCGCATTACCCTTCTTCGAGGAGGAGTACGCCCGTGAAATCGATATTCACCAGCGAATCCCATGACGTTTATCAAACCGTGACGGGATCGGTTGTGGTCCATGATCGGTATCCGAACTCAGCGGTCGTGCTCGCCCTGCACAAGGGCCACATGGTGGTCATCCGGCAGTATCGCGAGGGGATTGGCACGTACGCCTACGAGCTCCCGGGTGGCGCGGTCGAGCCGGCCGAAGACCCCTTAGAGGCAGCCCAGCGGGAATTACTCGAAGAAACCGGCTTGTTCGCCCGGGACCTCACGCCGTTAGCGACCATTCAGTCGTGCGGGCATCTGACGAATGAAACCGCCCATTTGTTCTTCGCTGCGGAGACGGTCATCCAGGCGCCGCAGCACCTCGATGCCGATGAGGCCATTCAGGTGTCGTTGCACACTATTCCCGAGGCGCTCCATCAGATCGTTGTCGGCACGTGGAAGAACCCCGAGCTGGCGCATGCGGTGTTGCTCGCGTTGCTCCACGGCCATATCCGCCGTAGCGGTCTTGACTGAGGGCCTGGCGGTGTGCTGGTGATACGGCGATGAGACCCATTGTTGCTAATGCTATGGCTGGCGAACTTTCGGGGGCGTACATTCCGTAAGACTTGGGCGCGAATGGCACCTTCATTCACTCTTATGAGTCGGCAGGAAATCCGCCTGAATCGGTAGAATCTCCCATATAGCTACCGCGTCCTCCCGTGACCTGTTTTAGCGTCAGAACCCATGAGAATGCCCCACCTGAATGGAAGGGAGACTTGAACTTGTCGGTACATATTAATGATTTGGCACGCCAGGTTGTGGCGGATGACCCAGCCACGGCCTCCCAGTGTCGGACGCTCATCAATTGGATGTTTGCCGAATTTGAATGGTCTGCCACCGACTATCAGCACCGGACGGTGGAGGAGATCCTCGTCCGGCGTGCGGGCAATTGTGCAGAGCAAGCCATGGTCTTGAACCGGCTGCTGCGCGCGCTGGACATCGACACGCGCGAGATTGCCGAAATCAATATCCAGCCCCCGAGGGCCGAGCGTGGGCGACGTGCCGAACAGATGGCGGCGGAACGTGGCCCGGCGGCGTCGGTGTTCGGACATCAGCACAATGACCACCGCTGGTTGGAAGTCTACGATCCGTCGTCCGCGACCTGGTTTCCCGCGGACGCCACCCTGGGGCTTTGTGGGGATCACGAGTGGCTCATGGCTCGCATGGGCTTTGGCTCACGGCCGGCGGTAGCCCAGGACATGATTGTGCCCATCATGGTGTTTGTGATGGATACGGAGGATCGAGTCCTGGAGGACCGCACGGACCACTATGTCGTGGAGCTTTTCGCGCGGTATATCGAGGCCAGGAC
>JAJZBJ010000055.1 GCA_021798975.1 Bacillota bacterium
TTGGCACGAAGCTCTTGCCCGGGATCTTCCGTCGGTCGATGCCGCTCGTGTGCACGATGGACTGGGAAAAATGGCAGCCAGACGAGGGCGGCCGGGGGATGCGGTCCCGGCCTTTCGCCATGCCATGGCGCTTATCCCCCAGGAGGAGCACGTTGTTCGGGCGACCATCGGCATGCGCTCGGCCATCGCCTTGGCGATGGCGGGGAGGCAGGACCAGGCATTCCGCGAGGCACGCCAGTTGCTGAAGGAGGCGAAAGGACGGGTCCCTGAGGCCATTTATGGAGTGCTTTTGGCTAACTTGGCCGCTATGCAGACCGACTACGGATACTACGAGCTGGCCCTCAAAAACTTGGAACAGGCATGGGAATGCTTTGGACCGGTGGAACAGGACCGCTATGGCTATGCCGTGGGTGTGAATTGGGGCACCAGTCTGTTGGAACTGGGAATGGCCGCGGCAGCACGCGAGAAGTTTCGCGCCGCGCTGAGTTGTGCCACAGGCAACGACATCCGAGCGGTTAACGGATTGGCCCACATCGCTCTTAAGGATGGGCAATGGCAGGAGATGCGGGCTTGGGGCGATCGGGCCTTCCAAACCATGTGGGTTTCTTTGATGGGGTTTGAGACCGAGGAACTAGCTGACCTCACGCAGGTGCTGGGACAAATGGGCTTGGCTCTCGGGAATGGACGACTGGCGACCCGGTTTCTCGACTTGTCTCAGACCTTATACGGACGGTTGGAGCGGTGGACCCGATGGCGCGACATTAACGAATTAATCCAGCAGTCCGAATCTATGGGCAGACCGACCAACGTTACCCCGACAGAGGTCGACTTGGAGCGATTTGCGGTTCTGCTGGAAGGCCGCTTGGCGCAGGAGTTGGTGGGTGCGGCCGTGCACGCCACTGTGGAACTGCGGAATCAAGTGTGTCGGACCGTGGCGGCACGCTTGGGGTGGTCACAGGAGCGAATGGACCACTTAACTTACGTCTCCCGTCTGGCGGATTTAGGGCTCTCCGTGACCGGTGAGCCCAAGGCGTACACCGGCCTTGCGAGCCTCGTCTACTATCAGCAGCACCCCGCAATGAGCGTCAAGCTTCTAGAGCGGCTGGGGCTTCCGCCGGAGGTACTGTGCGGTATCCTGGACCATCATGAACGCTGGGACGGAGAGGGGTTTCCCGCGGGCAAGCAGGGTGAGGAAATTGCAGAAATGGCGCAAGTGTTTTCCGTGGGGGACCGATACGCTGAGTTGGCACTGTCGCGTTCCATGCCCCACCGGCAGGTACTGAAACAATTGCGGGAAGATGCGGGGAAGAGCCTCCCGCCGAAAATGGTCACCCAGCTTGAGGACAGTTTCGCTAGACTGCTGGAAACGCAATAGACGGCTATGGGGCTGAAAATAGGCCGTGATGCCGCCTCTTCTCTTCGCGTTTATTCAGGCGCCTGACGACTAATCCTCCCCTCCTTTTGGTTTCTTCAGGAAGCCAGGAATTCGTTTACTGACTCCTTCGGGATGTGTAAAATAACATAAGCAAGCGCTAGCTAGGTAGTCGTGAGGCGGGACGACGGGCTAATGCCGAGGTGCGCATAGCGTTAACTATACCCAGCCGACATCGGAATCGCGTCCTAAGCATGGCCCACCCCCCACCTGACTTACTGGGCTGACCGTTGGCGGTATTGGTGGGGAAGAATCATCTGCGCCGCTTATCCAAGGAGGGTGTGCTGTGAAGAAGAAGGGGAAGCGTCGAACCGTGCCAACACGGCGGATCGTGCATGCCGTAGCCGCAACTTCGGCGCTTGTAGCTTTGACAGCGTGCGGGGGATCGGCTGCCTCAGCATCCCACGCGTCAACCGCTGGCTCCAAGCCCTTGATGGCTAAAAAGCCGGCCCTTGCGTGGCATGCATCGGCGCCCAGCAATATTTTGCCAGGGGACATCCTAATAGCCGACTCGTCCAACAATCGCATCCTGCTCGTGACGCCGCAAAAGAAAATTGTGTGGCAATACCCGAAACCGGGGCAACCGTCGCGGATTCAGGATGACGACGATGTGTTCTTCGGGCCGCACTGGGATTCGATTATCACCAACCAGGAAGGCAACGACATCATCTCGATTATCAACTTCCGGTCGCGCAAGGTGGTCTGGAATTATGGACACGCCGGGGTTCCCGGCAGCGCCCCGGGATATCTCAATACCCCCGACGACGCCTTTTTGTTTGCCAAACCGGGCGGCGATGTGATCACGGTCGCGGATATCAAAAATGACCGGATTCTCTTCATATCCCGAAAGACCCACCGTATTCTGAAGCAGTATGGGACCACCGGCACCCCCGTCATCAATCCGCCCGCCAGCTACTCCGCCCCCAATGGCGACTTCCCGGCCCCCAACGGCGGCATGCTGGTAACACAAATTAACGGCAATGACGCCATCATGCTGAACAGGGCCAATCACGTGCAGTACACGGTGCACTTTCCTTCCCAGTTCTCCTATCCCTCGGACGCCAACATCACCCCCGACGGCAACATCATTGTGGCGTTCTACACGGATCCGGGCGCCATTGTGGAAATGAGTCCCAGGGGCCAGGTGCTGTGGTCCTATCACGTCCGCAGCGGTCCCGGCATGCTGAACCATCCATCGCTGGCCGTGATGCTGCCCAATGGGCTCGTGCTGTTGAATGACGACTATAACGACCGGGTCATCGTCATCAATCCGCGGACCAACAAAATTGTGTGGCAGTACGGGCACACCGGTCAGTCCGGGACGGCGCCGGGGTATTTGAATGATCCCGATGGTGTTGACTTGCTTCCCGTGGGCATCATACCAGGGGCGAAGAATAATCCCCTGGGCCATCACTTGGACAGCTTCCCAGGCAATGGTCTGTAGAATCCCGGTATGAGGTGCGGCAGACGCTTTTGGAACCGGCCGCGGCCACGGGGAGCGGGGTTCCGTCCGTAACGGGCACTTGATTTCGTATACCATACAGGGTATACCTATATACGAACGTTGGCGGTCACTGTGCAGGGCCGCGGTAGAAATGAACCTTAGGGGGTAGCAGCATGTTGTTGCCGTCAGATGTCCAGCAGTCCGTGAAGCAAGCGTTGGAGTCCTTGACCGAACCGGTGACCGTCAAGCTCTTCTTGAAGTCTGACGAAGCGTCATCCGCCACGATGCACGAGTTTTGGGATGAAATCCAAGCGTTATCGCCGAAAATCACCGTCGAGGAATCCGCGTCGGTTCCTACCGGAATGACGCCGGACGAGATGGAAGGTGCCGTCAGCGAAGTGTGGCTGGGCGGCCAATGGACGGGCATTCGGTATCTTGGTATTCCCAGCGGCTACGAGTTCGGTCCCTTGATCGAAACGCTGGTGGAGGTGTCCCATGGCGGGAGTCCGGAACTGGGAGCCCCGGTGATGGATTGGTTGAAAAACCTGCAGGATCCGTTGCGGCTGCAAGTTTTTGTCACCCCTACGTGACCGTATTGTCCCCGGGCGGTTCGCCTGGCACATGCGTTTGCGCGCGCTAATCCGCAGTACGTAACAGCGGAGATGGTGGACGCGGCCAGTTATCCCGAAATTTCTGGCCGGTTGGGTATTGCGAGTGTTCCGGCGACCTTTGCCAATGGGCGTGATGGCGTGGTCGGAGCCGTACCCGAGCAGCAACTTTTGAAATTGGCCCAACGCGTTCTGAATCAATAAAGAGGACATGGGGGAGGCGCCGGACGATGCCGGGGCCTCCCTTCTCTTTATTCCCTTCGACGACCAACCGCGGCAGGCCCCACAACCCGGCATCATTCGCTGGGCGTCCCAGAGCATCTCTTAAGGCCCGACCGTCCTCCTAGGAAATCCCTGTGTCAGTCCCTGTGTGTGCTATAATGAGCGAGCGTTCACTTTTTTATGGAGGCGACCGGTGCCCAAAGTTACCGAAACCCACAAGGAACAACGGCGGCAAGCTATTCTCAATGCCGCCGAGCAGGTCTTTTTAGGCAAGGGCTATCAATTGGCCACGGTGGACGACATTGCGGTGCGCAGCGGGCTGAGCGTGGGAGCTCTGTACCGTTACTTTTCCAGTAAAAGCGAGATTATGCTGACGCTCATGGAGGAGCGGCTGGGACGCACGCCGGATCTCTTGGAGCGTCTGACCGCGGACGCAGGCGGGCCGTGGGATCAGATGAGCCGCTGCGTGGATATTTTTGTGCTGGCCCTGCGCGTGCGCCATCCCAGTACCGGCCGCTTGCTGTTGGTGGCGTGGGGTGAAGCTCTGCAGGATCGGATTGTGCGCGAGGGATTATTGGATCGCTTCCGCGGTGTGGTGGGCTATCTCCGCGCCGTCATCGAGCGGGGCATTCATTCCGGGGATTTTCGTCCCGACGCCGACGCGGAAGTGCTGGCGTCGCTTCTCATGTGTTTGGCGGATGGGGTGACGCTGTATTGGGCGGCGAATACCCCCGGGTTGGAGCTTCAGCCGATTCGCGCCACCGTCATGTCCATGGTCCGGTCATATCTCAGTATTCAATGAATCAGGGAGGGGTAGTAAGGTGACACGTCGCGTGGTGGTTACGGGTCTGGGAATGGTGACCCCGTTGGGGAGTAATGGGCCGTCCAATTGGGAAGGCATCCAGCAGGGCCGCTCCGGTATCGGGCCGATTACCCGATTCGATGCTTCGGCCGTGGGCGCTCAAATGGCCGGAGAGGTGACGGACTTCGACCCCAGGACCATCATGGATGCCAAAGAAGTGCGGCATTATGACCGGTTCATTCACTTTGCCGTGGCTGCGACGGCCGAAGCGCTGGCCGACGCCGGCATGAACCGCTTGAGCGCGAGCGAGGCCGAGCGGACGGGCGTCATCTACGGGAGCGGCATGGGTGGCTTGTCGACCATTTTGGAGGCGCAAGCGGCGCTTGAAAACCGGGGAGCCCGGCGCGTTTCGCCGTTCTTGTCGCCCGGATGCGCGATCAATATGGCGGCCGGGGTCATTTCCATTCGCTGGGGGCTGAAAGGCCCGAACTACGCCACCGTGTCGGCCTGCTCGACATCGGCGCACGCGATCGCGGACGGCTTTTATGCCATTCAGCGCGGCGATGCCGACGTGATGGTGACGGGCGGTAGCGAAGCGGTGATCGCCGAAGTGACGGTAGCCTCCTTTGACAACGCGGGCGCTCTGTCGCGCCAAAGCGGTCCCGAGGCGTCCCGCCCGTTCGACCGCAATCGCGACGGCTTTGTGATTGCCGAAGGCGGCGCGACTTTAATTCTGGAGGAGCTCACCCATGCCCAGGCCCGAGGAGCGCACATCTATGCCGAATTAATTGGCGTGGGCATGACCGGCGACGCCTACCACATTACGGCGCCGGACCCCGGTGGCAGCGGTGCGGCGCGAGCCATGGTGCGGGCGCTTGAGGTGGCGGGGATTGCGCCCGATGCGGTGCAGTACATCAACGCCCATGCGACGTCTACCAAACTTGGGGATGCCAGTGAGACCGCCGCCATTAAGTCCGTGTTTGGCGCGCATGCCTACCGCTTGGCGGTCAGCTCCACCAAGTCCATGACCGGCCATCTCTTGGGAGCGGCCGGCGCCGCCGAAGCGGCCTTCACCGCCCTGGCACTGCGTGATCAAATGCTGCCTCCCACGGCCAATCTCGAGGAGCCGGATCCGGACTGCGACTTGGACTATGTTCCGGGCGAGGCGCGTGCCGCCACCCTCGATGTGGCGCTGACCAACAGCAATGGGTTTGGGGGCGCGAATATTACTTTGGCGCTTAGGCGGTACGCCGTGTAGAAGCGGGCTGAATTACAGGGATGGGCGAATCGAGGCTTTCATGGCGAATCCTTGGGAGGATGCCCAGAGAAAGAGGCCGCCGCCCACGATGCGCAGCAGGGCGGACAAAAAGAACACCGTCATGAGGCTCCCGAAGTGGATGAAGGCTACCGCTGACAAAGCTCCGACACCGCCCATGATGCCGGTCGCGATGGTGTTCGCGCCGACCGCCATGGTGCGGAGGCGATCGGGCACCACTTCCATTAACCGCACATTAATCAGCAAGTTGAAGCCGGCGCCGGACAGTCCGCCCGTCACGTTGGCCCAGATGATGGCGGAGAGGGAAGGGTGCAGCAGGTATATGGCGGGGGTTAAGGCCATCAGCACGCTCGCCCAGGGGAGTAGGCGCTGCGTGGGCAGGCGGCCGTTGAAGCGCTGCCAGATGGGCAGTGCCGCCAAAGTGAAAATCGCATTGACCGCGGTATAAATGGCCATCCACCCGTTGCTGGCATGATCCACGCTGACCTGGTAGCGCAGGGACGCGGGCCACAACATGAGCCAGCCGTAATAAAAGACTAAGCTGGCGACGATGAAGCGGCGCAGGCCGCGATGTTTCCAGAGTTCGGGCAGGGCCTTCCGCCACGTGGCATTGGGCACATCCAGCGGGGCGGGACCGGGCCGGAAGCGTCGATATACGGCGACTTCCGCTAACCCCAGCAAGGCGCCCAGTACATAGATGGCGATATAGCCGTGGGTGCCCGGCTCTTGGTTGATGGCCCATCCGGCCAATAGCACCACAATGACCCCGATGCCGCTCATGCCCCATTGACGCCACATCACTGCTCGGCTGCGCAGCATCGGGCTGAATAATGCCGTGGTCATGGATTGCCAGGAGAGCGTGGCCAATGCCCCAGGCAGGTTGCTCCACACAATCGCCAGCATGAACCATAGAGCGGCATGCTTTCCGCCGTCGCGCCAGTCGATAAGGGCGAACAGCAGGATGCTGAGACGGGCCACTAAGAAGAGCCAGGTGGTGGTGCGCTGCAGGTGTCGCTGGCGGATTAGCCAGGGGCTCAATAACGCGGCGAAACCGCCGGCGATGTAGGGGATGGAGGAAATGACGCCGAGGTCGATGTTGGGGGCGCCCAAGCGGATGGCGTTGATGCCCAGAAAGGGGTTGACCAACTGACCGCCGGCCCCCTTGAGAACCCCATTGAGGGCATTGACCTTTAGGTTGTACTGTTCCTCGCTTATCGGGGTTGAGCCTGACGACGAGTCGTCCATGTCGACCTGCCTCCAAGCATGTCGCGTTTTGTCGTTAGTCGTTCGGTGTTCGTGCCTGAAATCCTGCTTAATCGGCCAACATTATTTATGCCAAGACGCACGTCCGGGATTCCAATTCGTGGGGACGCCACGGTTCTCGGTCGTGCCCTAGTCGACGATGATGCCCGGCTCCTTGAGGGTTTCCAGCAATTCCAGCGCGGCCCGTACACGCCGCCTCTGTTCGTCCCGATCGTCGGCGGGACCGGCAGTTTCGCCCCGCGGAGGGGGAACCATGAGGGTCCGCGGAGGCAGCACTCTGCGCGTATAGGAGGTCAAGTTCGACAGGCCGACGGTGCACAAGCCGGCCTCTTCCAGGACCCGTTGAACCAGTCCGACGGACTGGTGGCAAATCGGTCAGACCGGAACCAGCAACACGGCATCGACGGCGTCCTCGCGCAAGATTTGAGCGAACCTCGGCGCCCATTCGTGGAGGACGCGCTTCGCATCGGTTTGAAACCCGATGAAGGAGATGGCGCGCGGCGCCACATCCCCAATGACGCCGTCTTTGGCGAGGGAGCGCAGGACATCCAGCGGAAATACTGTGTTGTAGTCCTTCAGTGCTGCTGTCGGATCGTAGTGGCCATGACGTATTGTCCACGCCGCCAGGGGGTTCCCCGTGGCGATAATCCGCCAGGTGGGATCGCCCTCCAGGATGTTCTCATCGAAGGGCGGCTGGCCGACTGCAGTCACGCCGCTCGAGGATATGAGGGCCACGCGCGATTCGGCGAGGGGCTTTGGCAACGCGGTCCAGGGGGCGGTGGTGAAGGTTGGCCAGGGGTAGCTGCGAAAGGCCGCTTTCCATTCGTGCGCTGCGACCAATTCGCGGCATGCGTTCCACCAGGCGTGATATTGCTGGGGCCAATCCGCGGCTAATTCGGTCATGCGGTACCTCCCCGGGGAAAAACCTGCGTTTTGCTCCATTGTAATGCTTTAGCCGACACTCTGGACGGTAAGAACGCAGCGTGGTAGGCCGTCATCGGAGTGAATGAAGTCTCATCGGGATTCCCGATATGCTAAGTTAGACGTCGTGTGTCGTCGCGTTCCCGGACTCTTCCCGTCGGGTAGCGTGTGGTGTAAAGGAGTGGCTGATGCAACTGAGCCATGTGTGGAAGGCATTATGGATTATTGCAGGCGCAGGTGTTGCGGCTGGTCTCCTGATCGTACGGGTCATCCCGGCGATTGCCTATAGTCAGGGGAACCCCGCCCATGCGCTGCATTGGATTGTCTACGGATACGACCAGGTGTGGTACCACGGTCGAGATTACATCAACCCCGGCCAAGAGTCGTGTAAAGCGGCTGAGAAGGTGTATGGCCCCTTGCAAGCCACCGATCAATCGGTGATCGGGTTGCGGGTTCTGGCATCTCCCGGAGCCGTCGCGTCACCGGTTGTGCCCACCCTTCTTATTCTTCAGAAGTCGCGGGACCGGTGCGTTGTCTACGGACTGGATGGGGGTCCATAGGTCCGCAAGAGAACGGGGTGGGAGACACGGGAGGTCTCTGCGCTAAGTTGTCGCAAGCCATGTTGCGTACGTTTCTAATGCCACAGGACCATGGCTTGGCCTCGTATCGGCCGAGCCACCTCAGCAGGGCCGCCATCTGCGGATGCAGCAGGCGAATGCCCCATTTCAGCGCCGGGATGTGGGGAATGGACTGCTGCATGCGTTGCTCCCATCGTCGGCACAGGGTGTCGGCCGTCTCGACACTGCCCACCATTGGATAAGACCGGCCCTGGGCGATGTGGGGATGTTGAAAAGCCCAGCTATAGACGATATGCGGGCGGTGGCCTGCCTCCATGGCCGCCTGTATAACGTGGACACCGAACCGCATTTCCTCGTGGAGCCCCAGAACCCAGAAATTCTGCACGCTGAAGACCCTGGACACGGATTGCATCGCGGCCACGAGGGAGCGGAGATCCGCCAAGTCTCCCTGGGCAAGTCGTGCCCCTTGGGCTTCTAGCGCTTTGGCATGCGGGCTCATGGGGTTGCGCGTAAAGGCGTGCACAGTCTGTCCCGCCGCCAATAAGGCATCCCCAGTATCGCCCCCGGGTCGGGACTCCAGGCGCAGGCACTTCTCGGCTGGCGGCCGACGCATCCGGGTCTCGTCGAGGATTTGGAAGACGGTCACTCCTTCAATCGTTGATGGGAAGCATGGGGACTGTTAAGGCTGGTCGAAACGATTGTCGATTCCCTCAGGTCGGTTCCAGCCGTGCGCGCCGCATCACCATTTCCGAATGCCGGTCACGGCAGTGGCAACCCTAACGATTCACCGGAGACGGCAGGAAATCGGGGGAACGGTCTCACGATCAGGGTGAGACGCCAGTCCGCATGGGTGGCTGTGTGCACGGTCCCCTGCCAATGAATCTGGCCGTTGATAATAGGGATTCGCGCAATCAGGACCGAGCCAGCCGGGGGCGTCTCCTTTCCCCCGCTGCCGTTCAAGGGGTTGGCATAGAGCAGGGCGCGGATCCCGGGCAAGTTGCCCGCGCGCATCGTCACCTGGGCATGCGGTCCCGCTGTGACACGCGTGTCCGGGCTGTCGGAAAAGATGGACCGCGGGTTGCGTAAGATCCGTGCCAGGAGTGGCGATTTCAGCAGTTGCCAGCGACCATTCGGCATTTGTATCGCGACCGTAGTTCCGGCATCCCACGTGAGAGGGACCGTGCGCCCATTCTGGTAGCCGAGTTGTATGAGGGGCCAAAAGGTATCCTGAAGTCCGGCGATGGTTTTCACGGTGCCGAGCCGCCCGGCTCGGCTGACTGCATAGGATAGTGTACGCAGACGGCCAACGTCGCCAGACCACTCAATCCAGAGCGGATCGCCAAAGTTTGGGGCGAAGTCGGGCTCTGCCAGGATGAGGGACGTCGCTGGTTGCGCAGGCGCGGCGTGGGGCCGCCCGGCGAGGAACGCCATCCCTCCCGCAATGCCCATGAGGGGAAGGACTAGCCACGTAATCGGGCGCTTTGTCCGCATGGCATCACACCCCTGGGCTGCGCGCGGTGGTCCTGCTGTCCCGCCTCATCGTTTGGCGGCCCAATACAACATTTGGCCTCCGACGTTCATTAAAATACCGGACCCGCTTGGCGCTGGGGTTTCAGCAGCCGGCGGATACATGCGAAGATAGGCCAGCGCTGTAAAGCCGCCGGTCTTCCGCCATACCTCCAGATGGCGTCGGCGCACAACCAACAGGGTTTGGGCGGATACTGGCATGACCACGCTCTGGGTGGCGGCGTCCGGCCAGGTCCACACGGCTGCTCCATGCACGTTCACCAGCCGATCGGTGCCGTGGCCTTGGGGCAACGGCGTACCCAGCCAGAGATCCTGGGAATCCAGCGCCCACAGCATTCCATTACCGTACGGGGCGCTGCCCACCAGCGTGCCGGAATCGATCCGATAGAGAAATGTCTTACCGACCAGCCGATCGCCGACCCCGTCATTTCCTGTGACCGACACAGCCAGATACTGATCATTCGGAGAAATAGCGAGGTATCCCACCAGGGCGCCGCCCGCGGCTTTGGGCAGGCGAACCTTCGGTAAGTGGATCGTCGCGATGGCATGCGGTGCAGCGGCATCAAAATTCCACAGGACGATGGGGCCTGTGGTGGGACTGGGCTGATATCGACTAGGTGCGAAGGTTCCGCCGCCCTGGACGTTGCGGGGGAGGCGGTGGCCGCCGACCACGGCTCCGTATTTGCCATCCGGCGATACAAACACCTGGCTCCCGGAAAGGGGGATGCGGGTGCCGGTGGATTCGGTCAAAGCCGCTTTCTGAGACCCATAGCCGCCCGTCACGATGGCTGGTCCCTGTTGGGTGTCCACCCATTCCTGCCAGGTGTCGGTGGCAGCATTCCACGGAATCGGTTTGCCCAAGCGATCGTTATGCAGAGGATATAGCCAGTCGCGCTTGTAGGATGCGGATGCTGCCACCGCGTCATGCGCGGTCAGCGCGACGAGGTGACGGCCGGCTCCGAGCTCGACCGTGCGCGTCCTGAGCGGGGACGTGAATCCCAGGACGGCGGTGCCAGCGTCGGGCGCAATATTAAATGCAAACAGATGGCCGGAAGGGGACCAGAGGGGCCGAGTGCTGAGTGACGCGCTGCCCAGGACTTTGACGCTGGAGCGATGGCTGATGACAGCCTCGGGCGCAGGTCCGCCGCCGGCGGCGTGGGAAGAACAGCCGGATACTGTCATCGCCATCCCTAGGGCCGCCCACCCGATTATTATTGGCTTCACGCGCATCGCTCCCTTGCCGCTTTTCCTACCCATCCAAACGCAACCGGGTGCGACTTCGTTTCAGATTTCTCGTTGGTTCAGAATTTCGAGGATCTTCTCGGGAGGCGTGGCCAGGCAAAAGGCTCTGCCGGTATGAGCAGAGCAGAGCCTCTCGACAAGAGCGGGACCTTAGTGGTGGCCGCCCGGTTTGCCATGGTCTCCCATGGGTCCCCAATTGGCGGTCGTACCCACCATGAGGCGGTCAATCTGGCCCGACGAATTCAGATGCACAGACGCCGTCTCGCCGGTGGTGACCGAGTTGGTCAGCGATGTGGCTCCCGCGTATACCACGGTCATCTGCGGCGCCAGGGAAAGCGTGTAGGAGCCGATGGTAAGGCTGGTCGCGCTAACCGCGGAAATGGTTCCCGAGACGACCGGCATGGCGGGCAAATTGGCGTCCGACATAAGCTCCATCCCCGTGACCTGACCCGAGGCATTCAACTTCAGCGAGGCGTTGCTCCCTGCCGGCACTTGCGCCGCGGTCAAGGAGTAATCGTGGTATTGGATGCGCACATTGCTCGCGTAGGGATAAGTGGTGCCGTTAACGGTGACCGATGTGGCTGTGTCCGCACTGATGGTGCCGGAAATTTTGTTGCCATCCGATTCGGCGTTGCGCACGGCAATAAAGTCCACCTCGCCGGAACGGTTTAGGTGCAGCATCACCTGCTCATTGACGGCCAGAGATGACAGGGTCACGGGTTGCGCCTGGCCTTCTTCCCGAATCATCACGTGGGACGCGACCGGCAGCGTGTAGCCGTCGACCGTGATGGTGGAGGTGCCGAGCGCCGAAATGGTGCCGGATACAAAGGGACGATCGGGCAGGTTGGCATCGGAATGCAGCCAAATAGCGGACACATTGCCCGAGCTATCCAGACGAAGCGATACCGTGCTGTTGAGTGGTACGCTGGCCGTCGTGAGGTCGAAGGGACCGAAACGGATGTCGACTTGGGGGTCGAGAGTGTACGTGGTCCCTCCCACGGTAATCGTGGTCGAGGTGATGGCGGTCACCGTGCCCGTCGTCATGGCGCCACGCTCGTGATCCCCCATCTTCATGTGATCGCTGACTTTGAGCTTGATGGGCAAGCCAGCATCGTGATGCTTGGCGGCCAGGGCGGTGCCGGCGGTTCCCACGAGGGCTGCTGCCGCGACCAGCGCCAACGGAAGTTTCAGCAAAGGTTTCATTCCCGAATCCGTCCTTTCAAGAACAGTGTTGGTGTGCGGAGGCTTCCTCGAGTCTCACCGCATCACCATAGGGGTTCGTGCTTGTCCGCGGTTTTTGGGGGGAGAGGATAAAATTCGACGGTTTTTTTCTGAATCCGGCCCGGATTAGGGTGATTCCAATCCTTTACAAGAATTTCTCCAATAAATGGGGCCGAAGATCTTGAGAAAGGTGGAGGCTACTCACTAGAATAGAGTCGTAAGACGTCTTACCTATGTGAGGTGAATGCGCTGTGCCTCTGGTCGACACGATCCGTTCGACTCTGCTGGATATGATTCGGGAGTCACGGGCGGGTGAACGCCTGCCGTCTGAAGATGCATTGGCGCAGATGTTGGGGGTAAGCCGCCCGACTATCCGCTCCGCGCTGATTGCGCTGGAACAAGAGGGGTTGGTAAGCCGACACCACGGCCGCGGCACCTTTGTCTCCGCCAGCCGCCCCAAACTGCGGGCTTCGCTGCAGGAACTCACCAGCGTGGCCGATATCGTGGAACAGAATGGCTATCAGGCCGAGGTCCGGAATGTGGAGAAGTCCTCCCTGAACTTGCCCAATTTCGTGACGGAGGCACTGGGCTTGGAAGAGGGGGCCCCCGGTTACCTGGTGACCCGCACGGTGTACGCGGATGGCGAACCGGCGGTTTATTTGGTGGATTACCTGGCCCAAGAAATTGCCGGTGTTCCCGTCAATCTGGACCTGTTTTCCGATCGCATGATTGTGGCCCTGCACAGAGTGGGGGTCGACATCGCCTATGCGGTCACCCAGCTCACACTCTCAAGGGCCTCCGACGCTGCGGCCCAAGCACTGAACGTGAGTCCGGGAGATGCTGTGCTGCTGTTGACGCAGGTGGCCCATACTGCCTTCAGCCAGCCGGTCATTTACAGCATCGGATACCACCGCGAGGGCTTCGTCTCATATTCAGTGATGCGCAATGCTACACCCGGAAGGAACTTTGCCTGAGATGGGAAACCGCAAGAAACTCGCAAGCATCGCCAACCTGTGGTACTTGGCCCCAGCGCTCATCATTCTGCTGGTGTTTTGGCTGGTCCCGATGATTTTGGTGGTTGTCTTCAGCCTCTTTTCGTGGACCTATGGCACGCACCCCCAGTGGGCGGGTCTCAGCCAGTACCACATTATCTTCAGTGATCCGGTATTCTGGCAGTCTATCCGCGTGACGCTGGAGTTTGTGGCGGCGGTGGTGGTGGGCGGCACGGCCATCTCGCTCATTCTGGCGGTCCTCTTGTACCGGGGAATTCGCGGGGTGGGATTTTTCCGCTCCATGTACTTTCTGCCCTATGTGCTGCCGGTGGTTGCCACCTCGACAATCTGGCTGTGGATTTATCAGTCTCCGGTCGGCGTACTGGACCGGTTCATCCATGCGCTGGGCGGCAATGGCAACATTGGCTGGGTCACAGAGCCCAATTTGGCGCTGGTGAGCTTGATTATCTTTACCATCTGGTTTTCGTTCGGCTTCACCATGCTGCTCTTCATGGCCGGACTGACCAATATTCCGTCCGAGCTCTGGGAAGCCGCCAGTGTCGATGGAGCCAACAGTTGGCAGCAGTTCTTCAAGATCACCTGGCCGCTGTTGACGCCGACGACTTTGTTCGTGGTGGTTATCAACACCATCAATGCGTTTCAAAGCTTTACCCAAATCTATGCCCTGACGCGGGGCGGCCCGTTGAATGGGACCACCACGCTGACCTACTACATCTATCAGACCGCCTTCCGGTTCTTTAACTTCGGTCCCGCATCAGCGGCAGCCGTGATTTTCTTCATCCTGATTTTGCTGCTGACCGGACTGCAGTTCTGGGTCTCGCGACGGTCCATCCAGTATGGAGGCTAGGATATGACAAAGAGCGGGAAAGTGATTGTTTACGCCATTCTCATCCTGGTCCTGCTGGCGGCCATTTTCCCCATTTGGTGGATCTTCGCCACGTCGCTGGAGACATCCCGTCGCGCCTATTCATTTCCCGGCGCACTATGGCCCAACGGTACGCTGCACAACTATATTCAGGCCTGGGCGGCGGGGCCATGGTTGCATTTCCTGGCCAACTCGGTGGGGATTGGCATCGTGACCACGCTTCTCGTGCTCATGACCTCGGTGTTGGCGGCGTATGGTCTGGTGTTTGTGCCCAACCGGGCCACCCGGATTATCTTCGGCGCCATTCTGGCCACGATGATGGTGCCGTTTTACTCCATCATCATCCCGGACTACCTCATCGTGAAGGACTTAGGGTGGCTCAACCACGGCTATATCGCCCAGATTGTGCCCTTTGCCGCGAACGGCTTCTCGGTGTTTCTGCTCATGCAGTTCATGCGCAGTTTGCCCAAAGAGCTGTGGGAAGCGGCGCGCATGGACGGTACCAGCACGTTCGGGTATCTGTGGCGCATCGTGATTCCCAACCTTAAGCCGGCGTTGGCTACGGTCAGCATCTACGTGTTTCTGTTGAGTTGGAATGCGTTCTTGTGGCCCTTCATTGCGGTCGCAAACCCCAAATTCCAACCCATTCAAGTCGGATTGGCCAATCTCCTGTCCACGGCCAATGGCACCAACTGGACGGTATTGTCTGCTGCGGCGGCCTTTACCGCCATCCCGGTGCTGATTCTCTATGCCGTCGCCCAGCGCAGCATTGTGGAATCGGTAAGCCGGACAGGGATTAAGGGCTAATCGCCCATTTAGAGGAGGATTTTCGATGAACGGAATGATGAAAGTCGTTTCTGTCGGTATGACCGGCGCCGTCTTGGCCTTAGCCGCCGCCAGCGTGGCCTCTGCGGCCGCGCGCCCCGCGGCCCACGCCCAAAAAACGGTGACGATTACGTTCTGGAACGAGATGACCGGCCCCTATGAAGTCGCGTTGGACAAGGTCATGCACCAGTTCGAAAAGACCCACCGCAACATCCGTATCAATGACGTCGTGGTATCCAACGATGCCACCTTGGAGCCCAAGCTTCTGGCCGCGTTGGTGGGCAACAACCCGCCCACCATTTCGCAGATGAACCCCAACTGGGCGTCCGGGTTTGTGAAGACCGGCAGCCTCTACGACATGAGCGGGTTCATTCACAGCAAGCAGGGCTTCTCCCTGAGCCCCTTCTTTAAGGGACTCTTGAAGGCGGGCCAGTTTAGCGGGCACCAGTACATCCTGCCCTTCAACGTCAGTTCCAACGTCATGTACTACAACCAGACCCAGTTCAAACAAGCCGGGATTACGTCCGCGCCGCGCACTTGGTCGCAGTTCCAGGCGGACGCGAAGAAGCTCTCCACCAATGGACGGCACGCGTTTGCCATCACCTTGGTGCACACCTATCCGTTCCGGACGTCCGTGATCCAGGCGGGCGGCGAGTTCGTGCTGCCAAGCGGCAAGCCCAACCCGGGTGTCTTTAAGGGCAACGGTGCGGCCACTAAGGCGCTCGAACTGTGGTCCGGAATGGTCAAGAACGGCTCGGCGATTTTGACCCAGGGCTATGGTTCGCAGACCGACTTCGCCAATGGGACAAGCTCCATCTTGGAAGGCACCTCGGCCTTCTATCCCTACTTGGCGCAGGCTGTCGCGAACAAGTTCACCATTGGCATCGCTCCCGTCCCGGGTGACAAAAACGACGGCACGGCGGCGTTCGGCGGATACTTGGGTGTCTTCAACCAGGCCTCATCGGCTCAGAAGACGGCCGCCATGGAGTTCGTGAAGTTCTTGACCTCCAAGCAGGGCCAGACCATCTGGATGGAAGACAGTGAAGGCTATCTGCCGGTGCGAAACGACGTGGCTGCGGGCGCCCAGAAGTTCCTGGCCACCCACCCGGCACAGCGGGTGGCGCTCTCCGTGATGGGCCGAGCCCAGATGTCGCCGCGCGTCAGCTGGTGGAACCAGTTCTCCAACCAATACCTCATCAACGACATCACGGCCGTGCTGGACAACAAGATGTCCGCGGTGTCGGCCATGCATCAAGCCTATCAGCAGGCGGAACAGACCTACGCTTCGCCGCAAGGCTAAGGTGGAATGGGGGCCGGAAAGGGACACTTTCCGGCCCTTTCTTGACTTCACAATCCCTGTTGAAAGGAACAGCTCTCATGCAGACTGGACTGATCCTCTTTGACTTTGACGGGACGCTCTATCGCGGCGACGCCCCGTTCTATTTCTATGCCGAACGGCTGGCTGGCCGGCTCCGGACCGACAACCGGGGCCCGTACCTCGCAAAAGTGGAGGCATACTTGCGGGGGGAGCTGCCGATGGAGGCCAACGATTATTGGGAGGCGACGGTGGAATTGGCTCTGCCCTATGGACTCGACTCACAGGGGGCCATGGCCGCCTTCGTGGAAACGCGCGCCTATATGAATGATGCGGGCTGTCCGTTGGATGTGCCCCAAGAATTGCGGGACTTTTTAGCGGAATACCAGGGGCGGGCGATACTCGCCGTCGCATCCAACAGCCCGGATGAGGCTGCCATTCCCTTGATGCGGCGGCTGGACCTGCTGGGATATTTTGACTCCATCACCACAGCGGCTGGAAAGCCCGCGGGACTTATGGCTGCGGCTCAGACGGCGTGGGGCGGGGAACCGCCCGCGCATCGGGTGGTCAGTGTGGGGGATCACTACATCAACGAGATTCAGCCGGCTTTAGCCCAAGGATGGGATGCGGTCCACATTAATCCCCGAGGGCAGTGTCCCGGTCCCAGCAGCTTTCAGGCCCGGAACATCGAAGCGGCTCTGCCTTTTTTGAGAGAATGGGTCAAAGAGCGGGAACGGGAGGACAGCTAAATGGCGGAGATTAGCTTTTGGGGCGGGGTCGGCGTCATCGGATCCAGCAAGGTGCTCATCGAACAGCAAGGCTGGCGCGTGCTGCTGGATTTGGGGCTGGACTTCACCCCGGTCCCGCATTTGTTCCGCGGCCGGGTGGCTCCCCGTCCCGGCCAGGCCTTGCAGGATCAGATTCGGACCGGCAGCGTGCCCGCCATTCCCCATTTGTACCGGCCAGAGGCGATCGCGGGGCTGGATTTGGCCGGTTCGAGCGACGCGAAGACGGCTCTCTTTCTCACGCATGCCCATCCCGACCATGCGGGTTTGGCCGGCTGGGTGGATCCGGGCGTGCCCATCTATGCGTCCGCCCTCACTGGGCAGATTCTGGCGGCCCAGGAATCGGCGGGCATGGGACTGCCGGGCGGCGTCCCCGCCGTGCACGCGTTGCCGCTGGGCGATCCGCTCCCCTTTGGGCCATTTATGGTCACAGCCCATGCCGTCGACCACGACATCCCGGGGGCGGTCGGCTTTTTGGTCGAGACGGAAGACGGCGTCGTGGCCTATAGCGGGGATATTCGCCTGCATGGCCGGCATCCGGAATGGAGTCTCCAATTCGCCGAGGCGGCGCGCGGGGCTCGGGCCCTGGTGATTGAAGGCACCACCCTCTCGTTCGGGTTTCAGCGGGCTGAGCCCACCGAGAAGATGGTGGATGGGGCGTTTGCGGAAATTCTGGAGCGGACCCCGGGGCTGGTGCTCATGGCTGCATTGCCGGCCAATTTGGAGAGAATCGCGGCCTTCGTGGACTTGGCCCGCGGTCGCGGACGGACCATTCTGTGGCCGCCGGCACAGGCCCAGTTCCTCAAAACCATGGGGCTAACCGATATTAAAACCCTCGACTTGGCCGCCCAAAAGGCGGACATCCATGCCCGCCCCGGACACTATGTGGTGCAGTTGACGGTTCCGGACATCCCGGTATTGCTGGATTTGCCGGTCGGCCCGGGGTCCGTATTCGTCCATGCTAATGGCGAGCCGTTTGGGGACTACGACCCGGACTGGACCATCCTCCACGATTGGCTGACCTATACCCATACGCCCTTTTGGTCGATTGGCACCAGCGGGCATGCCAGTCCGGCCGATGTGCATCTGCTGGTGGAGACGGTCGCACCGGATATTGTCTTTCCTATTCACAGCGCCGCGCCGGATCGGCTGGTGGCGCCTCCCGGAACGGCCCGTTGGCTGCCCGAACGCGGAGGCCGCCGTTTTACGTTGAGTCGGCCGTAGCGAGAAGCCCAGCAGAAAGGGCTGCCCCCGGTCGGGGACAGCCCTCTGGAGAGGTTAAGTCAGGATAAGGGCAGCAGGTGCTCCTGGCTCTTAGCTAACTGGATTTCCACTTGGGTATCCA
>JAJZBJ010000190.1 GCA_021798975.1 Bacillota bacterium
TGAGCCGCGTCAGTTGACCGATGAGAAGCCAGCGGAAGATAAACTCCTCAAACAACGCCATGGGCAGAAACGCCAGCGCGATTAAGAGAAACCTGGGTCCCGCCAGGCGCTCCGCAATCGGCTGACTCTCGACCTGCCCGGTCCATCGAAGCAGCAAAGACACCGCCACGAAAGCAAAAAACCCGGCGGCCAACGCCAACGCCACGGTATCCTCAAACCGCATACGCGTCCCTCCGTCTATTCTGCGCACCAATGGACGATATCTCGGTGCGGCTCGACAACTCATGTTACCGTATTCTGCCATCAGAAAGGACCCCCGCCCCCGTGGGGATGGGCGTCGCGTAGGCCGTGTCATGGCCAAATGAGACTTCGGGTTCTCTTTCTCTGTTTTCTGGCTGGGCTCGAACGCGCCCAGCAGAGCATCTGACCCATGCCAAACGGCGGGAGGGAGGACGCGCGGCCCGAAGACGCAAATCTCGGAGCGTCTCGGCTCTCTTATGTGTGCCTCAACTGGGCAGTACGTCGCCGCGGTTGACATAGATGACCTGGCCTGTGGAAAGCTGACGAGGGAAGGTCATGAGGGCCTCTATCACCTGCGCTACCTCGTCCGGCGTTTGCCAGCGGCCGGCTCGAGTCCTGGCAGCAATGCGCTGCTTTCGCGGGGTTTCCAAGCTCTTGCCCCAGCGGGTATCCACCCAACCCGGCGCGACCGTATACACCGTGGCCCGGTCCATCAGCGTCAAAGCCAAACTCTTGGCATAGGCGGTCAGCGCTCCCTTAGCCAGCGCGTAGAGTTCTCCGGATTCGCCCGCTTTGCCCAATCCCGCCTGATCCCATCCCATGAGGATAATCACGCCGTCTTTGACCAAATGCGGCAGCGTGGCGCGGACTGTCTTGACGGTTCCGTGGATGTCAACCGCATACAGGGCCTCCAAGCGTTCGGCGTAGGGGCGGTTGCGCAGGGGCGGCGACAAGATGTCCGCACCCGCCAGCGCCACCAGCACATCAACCGGTCCCACAGGCTCGAGCGCTTGGGCGATGCGCCGTTCACTCCAGGTGACATCAAAGGCGATGTCGGCTGGCCCGCTGGGCCTCCGCAAAAGCCGCGTTACACGCCACTCGGGGTGGTTCTTGGTCCGTAATTCGAGGGCCTCGCCGATGCCCCCGCTAAGGCCGGTCGCCATGATATGCAGCCTCATCACCCCCTCCGAACAAATTGTCCCGCTCGGCGCCGGCCGCCTTCTGGGCCGCTTCGATAATGGCCAACAGTTCCTTCTTGGTCCGGTCCAGGTTGGTGCCCAGCACGGCCGGGACACGGGCAATCGGCTGCGCATTAGGGTTGGTATAGCGGTTCAGCCCACGGCGGTTTAACAGCAGCAAAAGCAGCGCCGGCCGCTCCAGGACACGGTTCAGCCAATGAAACGTGAGCGCCGCCCCATGCACGCAAGGGCCCTCGCCGCATTGGCTGCATTGACTCTCAAATTGCCGCGTGACATAGGGAATCCGGCACAGTCCACCATCGGCCAGCCAGGGCCAGAAGGCTCTTTCACCCAATTCCCGCCCCCGTACCATGGCCTCCCACCGCTCATCCGTGGACCAGGGCTCAACAGCCAGCCGCACCGACACGGCCGTCGCGACGTTGGCCGTGAAGGCGCCCCGCAATAGTCCCCCGAATCCCTGCATTTCGCTGGGAACCAAGGATGCCAGCAGCGACCATTGGTCGGCTCCCAGAATTTCCGCCACGCCCGCGAAAAAGCGCTCTACGATTCGATCCATAAGCTTTCCCTCAACTCCACCAACTCCCGCAGCTCCCGATTGGAGAGCTCTGATACCCAGCCGTCCGAGACCTCGGCCCCGGACAGAAGCCGGGCTGAAAGCTGCCGCTTCTCCTGAATCAAGGCGTCAATGCGCTCCTCCACGGTGCCGCGGGTGACAAACTTGTGCACCGTCACTAAGGATGTCTGCCCCATGCGCCACACCCGGTCAGTGGCTTGGTCCTCCGTGGCCGGATTCCACCAGCGGTCGTAATGGATGACATGCTGCGCGGACGCCAGGTTCAACCCCACGCCGCCCGCCTTCAGCGACGCCAGCAGGATGGGCGGGCCATCCTTGGCCGTGAACTGCTGAATGACCGCATCCCGCTCCGTTTTTTGCAAGGACCCGTGGAAGGTTAATACGGGGACATGAAAGTGGCGGCGCAGATAGGGGGCCAAAAGCTGAACCCAGGCCACATACTGGCTGAATACCACCACGCGTTCTGCGGCCTCCAATATCTCGCTCAACAGTTCCTCAAGCCGCTCCAGTTTCCCGGAACGCCCCTTGATAGGCCCACTCTGGTGCAGGTACAAAGCCGGATGGTCCACCACCTGCTTTAAATGGGTCAACGCTGCGACAATCGCCCCCCGCCGGGCCATTCGGGTCATGCTGCCCGACACATCCCGAAACAACGTGTCCACCACCGCCTGATAGAGGGCAATTTGCTCCGGGGTGAGGAGGGTCCATTCCCGAATCTCCACCTTCTCCGGCAAGTCGGGCATAACAGTGGGATCTGTCTTCATGCGCCGCAGCACGAACGGCGCCAGAAGCCGCTTCAAATCGGCCAAGGCGCCATCCCCGTTTCGCTCGAATCGCTGGCGAAAGTCCTTTTCGCTGCCAAGATATCCGGGATTCAAAAACTCCATTTCCGCCCACAGGTCGTGCAGACGGTTTTCCACCGGCGTCCCGGTCAGCGCCACCCGCCAGTGGGCCGGAATGCGGCGCATAGCCCGCGCCCGTTTGGTGCCGGGATTCTTCAACTGTTGAGCCTCGTCCGCCACGACCCCCAGCCATTCCACCGTCTGCAGCCACTCCACGTCCCGCAACAGCACGTCATAGGTGGTGAGGATGGCCTCATGCCCGGCTATCCAGTCGACCACATCGGGCCCCTGAGCCCGGGTTGTGCCGAGATGGCTCCCCACCCGAATGGTGGGATTGAAGCGGGCAAACTCCCGCTCCCAGTTGCCTACCACCGAGAGAGGTGCGGCAA
>JAJZBJ010000191.1 GCA_021798975.1 Bacillota bacterium
ATCTCGTCCGCCGTTAATGAGCCAGCGGACCGCTCCGGATGAATGCCCGCACGAAACAGGGCTTCATCCGCATAGATATTTCCCAATCCGGCAACCAACTGCTGGTTGAGCAGCGCCGTTTTCACGCCCACTCGCCGGCCCTGGAACGCCTGCTGCAGGGTCTTGGCCCCAAACTGACGCGATAGCGGTTCGGCTCCCAGCCGCACATCGGGCTGGCCGCCGTTTGGCACCCAGGCCATACGGCCAAAGCGCCGCGGGTCGGTCAGCCGGACCTCCATTTCCCCGAACCGCAGAATCAGGTGCGTGTGGGTGGGAATCGGGGCCGACCCCGGCTCCGCCACCAGACGCCCGCTCATCCCCAAATGCAATAGCAGCGCATCACCGGTATCCAGCCGAAGGAACAGGAACTTCCCCTTCCGTTCTACCGACGTGACCGTGCGCCCCGCCATTAGGCTGGCCATAGCCTCCGCATCCGCCGGGGAGCGTTTCACCATGCGCGGATCCAGCCAAGCCACCGCATCGATCCGCTTGCCGGGCAGCAAACCGCCCAGGTAGCTGCGAATGGTTTCAACCTCTGGCAACTCAGGCATGGGGACTCCCCCATGGCCGCATGGCCTCCCAATTGCTGCCCCGCTTAAATTCAATGACGAGCGGAACCGACAGCGGAATGGCGTTGGCCATGTGGGTACGCGCCAATGCGGCCAGCGCATCCACCTCATCGGGCAGTGCATCCCAAATCAATTCGTCATGCACCTGCAGCAGCATGTCGCTCTTCAGTCCCTGCTGTTGCATCTCTGCATCAATGCGGAGCATGGCGACCTTAATCAAATCCGCGGCGCTTCCTTGAATGGCGGTATTCATAGCCATGCGCTCGGCATATTGCCGCCGGACATGGTTCTTGGACAAAATATCCGGCAACAACCGCCGCCTGCCCAAGATCGTGCTGACGTATCCTTGGCTCCTTGCGAGGTCGATGACCCCGTCGAAGTACCGCTTCAGCTCCGGATATCGACTGTAGTACCGGGCGATGTAGTCTTTGGCTTCCGCCCGGCTGACACCGGTATCACGCGCCAGCCCGAAGTCTGAAATCCCGTAAATGATGCCGAAGTTGACGGCTTTGGCACGACTCCGCCAGGTGCTGTCCACCTGTTCTATGGGAATGTTGAAAATCTCCGATGCCGTGCGCCGGTGAATGTCCTCCTCATCCAAAAAAGCTTGCAACAAATTGGCGTCCCCTGCTAGATGAGCCAAGACTCGCAGCTCAATCTGCGAGTAGTCTGCCGCCAGCAGGGTCCGGCCCGGCGACGGGATAAAAACGCCCCGTACCCGGCGCCCCAACGGGACCCGCACCGGGATATTCTGCAGATTGGGGTCGCTGGACGATAAGCGTCCCGTAGCTGCCACCGTCTGATGAAAGGTGGTGTGAATACGGCCATCAGACTGAATAAGCGGCAACAGTCCTTCGACATATGTGCTTTGAATCTTCCCAAGCTGCCGATAAGCCAAAATCTGGTCCACGATGGGATGGAGCGGCCGCAGCGCCTCCAAGGTTTCGGCATCTGTGGAAAACCCGGTTTTGGTCCGCTTCAGGGCCGGAAGGCCCAACCGTTCGAACAAAATTTCCCCGAGCTGACGCTGGGAATTGATGTTGAACTCCTCACTCGCTAGCTCATAGATGGCCTGCTCGGTCTCTGCAATCGACGCGGTCAATTCGCGTCCCAAGTTCTCCAAGCCTTCCCGGTCAACCAGTACGCCCACGGCTTCCATCGCAGCCAGAACCTTGGCAAGCGGCAACTCCACTTCAATGTAGAGACGTTCCAAGTTCCGCTCGCGCAACAAGGCTTGCTGCATCTGGGACAGCGCCCAAACCGCCGCGGCACCGCCGGGCCCTTCGGCCGCCCCGACTTGGATGCCCGCATCGCCGGCCAAAGCCCAGAGATCATAATCCTTGCGCTCCGAGTCCAGCAAATACGCTTCCAGCTTCACATCGGCCCGAAACCCGGGCAGATCCCGACCCTGCTCCAAAGCATGGCGGTATACCTCTTTGACGCCCCACCCGACCAACGGCACGGGAGGATAGTCGCCCGGTTGTCGACCGATCGCCACTCCTGGTCCGGGATCGAGAATCCACAAGGTCCGGCCGTCATCATAAGCCGCGTAGAGCGCATTGGCGTCCCATGCTAGGTCGGCTTCCTCCACGACGGTTGGCAGATCCAGCGGACTGCCATCTTGCGGCGCCGGACTGGGCGCAGGAGAGTCTCCAAATCCCAGTCGCCGGCGAACGGAGGATAACTCCAGTTCGTCCAGCAACGCCCGCACGTCCTCACCCAGACCCCACCGGAATGGCTCCTCGATGTCCGGCCACTCGATCGGCACCTCCGTGACAATGGTTGCCAGGTCGCGGTATCGGCGCGCCTCTCCCTCGTGACCCCGGAGGGCTTTCTGCCAGCGGCTGTTGTCGATGCTGTCGAGGTTGGCGATGATGGATTCCACGGACCCGTACAAATCCATCAGGGCCAGCGCGGACTTTTGGCCAATGCCCGCCACACCGGGAATATTATCGGACCCATCCCCCATGAGTCCCTTCAAATCCGGCACCTGTTCCGGCCAAACGCCCATTTTTGCTTTAACCCCATCGCGATCCATGCGGTCCAAGTCAGATATCCCCGTCCGGGAGGTCAACAGTACGGTAATGTCGCTATCCACCAACTGCAACAGGTCCCGGTCTCCCGTCACAATGAGCGACTGGTAGCCCCGGCTGACGCCCACCTTGGCCAAGGTGCCCAACGTGTCATCCGCCTCGAATCCGCCCACCGATAATACCGGAACCCCAAGGCGCTCCAAGAGTTGCATAAGCCACGGCATTTGCTCGCGGAAATCGTCCGGGGTCTCGTCGCGGTGCGCTTTGTACTCCGCATACTGCTCGTGTCGGAATGTGGCTTGCGGGGCATCAAACACCACGACCACGCGGTCGGGCTGTTCATTCTCGAC
>JAJZBJ010000056.1 GCA_021798975.1 Bacillota bacterium
CGACGAGCGCAAACCGTCCTCTCCGTTGACGATCCAAACCAGCCCCCCGGCCCCTAAGGCCCGGGCGCTCTCTGTCCATTGATCGAGCTCGCGGCGGGAAGGTTGAGCCCCTGCAAGCCGTACCCCCACCACCCGCGCCGCCTTCTGAAGCACGGCCCACTCCAACCCTCCGGCCGCCTCGGTAAGGTCGGCCAGGGCTGGGCCCGCCCGCAAGTCGGGCTTGTCGGAACCATATTGGCGCATGGCGTCGTGCCAGGTCATCCGTGGAAATCGTTCCAACTCCAGCCCCATGACCGTTTGGAACAAATATTGGAGCATATCCTCCATCAGGGCAAGAATCATCTCGCGATCGACAAACGACATTTCCACGTCAATCTGCGTAAACTCCGGCTGCCGGTCCGCCCTGAGATCCTCGTCACGGAATACCTTGGCAATTTGATAGTAGCGGTCCAGACCCGCCACCATCAGCAATTGCTTGAAAATCTGCGGGCTTTGCGGCAGCGCGTAAAATTCGCCAGGCTGAACCCGGCTCGGCACCAGAAAATCCCGTGCTCCCTCAGGTGTGGATCGGGCCAATGCCGGTGTTTCAATATCCAGAAAACCATTGCGGTCAAAGAATTCCCGAACCGCCATGATGCTCCGGTGCCGCAGCATCATATTCGCGGCCAGCTCCGGACGTCTAAGGTCCAAATAGCGGTATTTCAACCGCAACAGCTCGTCCACGGTCTCCGCATCCGAGACGTTGAAAGGGGGGGTCTTAGATTCCGAATAAAGCGCAATGTCCTCCGGAACAATTTCCACCGCACCCGAGGCCAGGTCCGCATTCACCATCCCCTCTGGCCGCGGGCGAACTGTTCCGCTCACGCCCAGCACAAATTCCGCCCGCACCTTGTCCAGCGTCGCAAACCCCGCATCTCCCGGCTGCGCCACGATTTGAACCAACCCCGTCCGGTCCCGCAAATCGACGAAAACCAACCCGCCATGGTCGCGGCGCCGCTGAACCCAGCCCGCCACCGACACGACCTGCCCGACTAATGCCTCGGTAACCTCGCCAGCATAATGGGTGCGACCCATGTTCATGCTCTATCCCCCTGTAGTCGTTCTGCTAGATATCCGTGAAGGGCATCCCGCGGAATATCTTCCTGCGTGCCGCGCACCAAGTCGCGCACCCCAACCGTTCCATGTTCCCATTCCGCGCCTCCGACAATTAACGCCACGACAGCCCGGCGCCCCGCATCCTTCAACTGAGCCTTCAGGGAACGACCCAGGATGTCGGCATCAGCGGCCATGCCCTGCTGCCGCAATCCCAGCGCCAGAAGGAACGCCTCTTGGTCGAAGCCCGGCAGGTGGGCCACGTACACGCGGGGCGCCCCCTCCGCTTGGGGAGGGGCCGGGAGAGCGGAAATTAATCGATCAATGCCCATGCCGAACCCCACAGCCGGCGCCGGGGCTCCCCCCAAAGCACCGCTCAATCCGTCATAACGCCCGCCGCCGAACAAAGCCACCTGGTCGCCTAAGCTGGGATGTCCAACCTCAAATACGGTCCGGGTGTAATAGTCGAGGCCACGCACCAGATGCCGATCACGGCGAATGGTTTGCCCCGCCGCGTCCACCGCCGCCATCACCGCGAGAATATGGGTGCGGCAGGCCTCACACCAGTAATCCGCCAAATCCGGGGCGTCCTGGCGAATCTCCACATCTTGCTTGCAATCCAAGAGTCGCAGCGGGTTTTGCTGCAACCGAACGCGACAGTCCTCACACAACGAATCCTGCCGTTCGGTGAAAAATTTCACCAAGGCTTCCCGATATCGCGGCCGGCACTCCTCGCAGCCGATGGAGTTGATTCGCACTTCGGGGTTCTTCAGCCCGGCCGCGTCCACCACTCGGGTAGCCAGCAGAATCACCTCGGCGTCGGCCAATGGCGACTCGGAACCATACAGTTCCGCCCCGAATTGGGTGTGCTGCCGGTATCGGTCCGCCTGTGGGCGCTCCCGTCGGAACATGGGCCCGAAATAGCACAACCGGACCGGTTGGGGCGCCGTGGCCAGTCCGTGCTGCACCCAAGCTCTGGCCACGGCGGCGGTTCCCTCGGGCCGCAGGGTCAAATCGTCGCCGCCGGCATCCGTAAACCGATAACTCTCGTGCTGAACGATGTCGGTCGACTCGCCCACCCGCAAGAACACGGGACTCTTTTCAAAGACGGGCGTTTCAATCAAGTCATAGCCAAACCGAGCCGCCCATTCCAGGGCCAAGCGGCGCATCGCTTCAAACTGCCATGACAGCGGGGCCAGCAGGTCCCGCGTGCCTCGCGGCGTTTGAAACTCCTCAAATCCCATGTGCTTTCACCTCATCACTGTCGATATAGAGCGTTACTGGGCCGTCGTTGACCAGTTCAACCTCCATGTGGGCCCGAAACACCCCGGTCTGGACCGGAAAACCTTTCTGCCTCAAGCGTTCCACAAACGCGAGGTACAGCGTCTCCGCGACCGCTGGCGGAGCCGCGCCTGCAAAGTCCGGACGGAGCCCGCGGCGTACCGATCCGTACAACGTAAACTGGGACACCACTAAGAAGGCTCCTCCCACCTCGGCGGCCGACAGACTCATTTTGCCTTGGGCGTCCTCAAACACCCGAAGCCCTGCCACCTTCGATGCCGTCCATTCCACCTGACGCAGGTCGTCGCCGCGGCCTACACCCAAGAGCACGACCAATCCATGGCCTATCTGCCCCGAGACCTCTCCGTCCACAACCACCCGCGCGCGCGAAACGCGCTGCACTAATGCCCGCAATTAGGCACGCTCCCGGCTCACCCGGTCGACTTTTTGGACATAGGGCAGGCTTTCCAGCCTGGATATCAGGTGGGTCAATTGGATCAAGTTTCGCACTTCCAAATGGACTTCCACCACAGCCGTGCGATCCCGGAATCCGCGCGCCTTGGCCGAAATGATGTTGGAGTCCGCCACCACATTCGCCACGTCCGCCAACAACCCGGGGCGATCCCAGGCATACACCCGGAGTTCCACCGGATGCGGGGCCAACTCCGCCTCCGTGGTATCCCATCCCACCTCAATCAACCGTTCGGGATCCCGGGCTAGCTCCTTTTCGTTCGGGCACCCGAGGCGGTGCACCGACACGCCGCGTCCACGGGTCAGAAATCCGATGATGGGATCGCCCGGGACCGGCTGACAACAGCGGGCCAAGCGGGTCAGCATCCGCCCCTGGCCCCGGACCAAAATTTCGGATCCGTGGGCATCTGTCGGCCTCGCCACCCGGGTGGGCTCCGCCGGGATAACCGGGGCAGCCGCCTTAACCTCGCGCTCCAGTTCGTCCTTAATGCGCCCCATCAAGGCAGGCGGCTGCACGTTGCCTTCGCTCAACGCGACCGCTAAATCATCGAGCGTGCCGTAGCCCAGCTTCTTGGTAATGGAGGCCAGCCGCTCGCTGGACAGTGTGAGGCTCTGACGACGGAGCTCCTTCTCTAAAATCTCCTGTCCGCGCACCAAGTGTTCGTGGCGCCGCTCGCGCCGGAGCCACTGGCGGATGCGGGTCTTGGCCTGGGAGGTATGGACGATCGAGAGCCAGTCAATGCTGGGTCCCGGCGATTTGCGGTTGACCAGCACCTCCACAATATCTCCGCTTTCCAATGCCGTGGCCAGTGGTACGATGCGGCCGTTAACCTTGGCGCCCACACAATGGTTGCCCACATCGGTGTGGATCCGGTACGCAAAGTCGAGCGGCGTGGCGCCCGCCGGCAGGTCCAGCACATCCCCTTTGGGAGTGAACACAAACACCTCGTCACTAAACAAATCGACTTTCAGCGTTTCCATGAACTCAGAAGCGTCCCGCATGTCCCGCTGCCATTCCAGCAGTTGGCGCAGCCATGACAACTTCTGCTCAAACTCGCGATCGCCCTTGCCGCCCTCTTTGTAGCGCCAGTGGGCAGCGATGCCGTATTCCGCCGTATGATGCATCTCAAAGGTGCGGATTTGCACTTCAAGCGGCTCGCCATGCGGTCCAATCACCGTGGTATGCAAACTCTGATACAGGTTGGATTTGGGCATGGCGATGTAATCCTTGAACCGCCCGGGGACCGGCTTCCACAGCGAATGCACCAGCCCCAGCACGGCATAGCAGTCCTTCACAGATTCGACTAGCACGCGCACCGCCACTAAGTCATAAATCTCTTGAAAGTCCTTGCCCTGCTTATACATCTTTTGATAAATGCTGTAGAGATGCTTGGCCCGACCGGATACTTCACTGACCATGCCGGCTGATTCCAAGCGCGTCTGTAAATCAGAAATGACAGCTTCCACAGCCGCTTCCCGTTCGCGGCGCTTCTTTGCCACCAGTTCCTTCATCTCCTGAAACGCGTCAGGCTGGAGATGCTGGAACGCCAAGTCCTCCAGTTCCCACTTAATCCGAAAAATCCCCAGCCGGTGGGCCAAAGGGGCATAAATTTCCATGGTCTCTTTCGCGATGCGCTGCACCCGATCGGCGGTCAGGTGCTTCAAGGTCCGCATGTTATGAAGCCGGTCGGCCAGCTTAATCAAAATGACCCGGATATCCTTGGCCATGGCCAGAAACATCTTGCGGAGGTTTTCGGCCTGTTCTTCTTCGCGCGTCCGGGCTTCCAGCCTATCCAGCTTGGTCACCCCGTCGACCAGTTGCGCGACCTCGGCCCCGAACCGTTCTTCGATATCGGTAACCGTGTAAGAGGTATCTTCCGCGACATCGTGCAACAAGGCGGCCACGATTGTCGGGGCATCCATTTTGAGGTCCGCCAAAATCGACGCTACCGCCAGTGGGTGCGCGAAATAAGGATCACCCGACGCCCGGCTCTGGCCGCGGTGCGCCTCTTCGGCAAAGGTGATGGCGCGCATAATCTGATCGGCATCCGGCGAATGCGCGCGGAACCCAAATTGCTCGACCAGGTCCAGCCCTGTCATGGCGCCACCCTCCTCCTTCCGTGTTACAGCGAAACCAAGGTCCGAACGGGGGCGGGATGTCCCCCCAGTTTCTCACGCCCATGCAGCGCTTGCAGTTCAATCAAGAAAGCATAGCCCGCCACTTCGGCCCCTAAACGTTCGGCGAGATTGGCGCACGCGCGCACGGTCCCCCCGGTGGCCAGCACATCGTCCACGATGACCACGCGGCGGCCCTTGAGCTGCTCGGTCACTTCCACTTCCAGCTGATTTTCCCCATATTCTAACGTATACTTCTCCTGAAATACAGGATCCGGCAACTTTCCGGCCTTTCGCACCGGGACGACACTCGCGCCCAAGCGATCAGCCAACGGAGCGGCCAGCAGAAAGCCTCGCGCTTCCGGGGCCATCACCGCCTCTGGCCGAAGCGGCTTCACCAGCGCCTCCAGCCCGTCCAGCAGTTCCCGCCAGGCCTCAGGCACCGCCATCACCGGGAGTACATCCCGAAACAGAACTCCGGGCTCCGGAAAGTCGGGGATTTCCCGTAAGTAGTTAGTCCACGCCATTGGTCTCTTCCTCTCCACGTATTCCCGACTCAAACGGCCGGTGCAGGTCCCATTGCTGGTCCCTCAGAGCCATGCGGTATCGAAAGCTCGATTCCAGGGGACGCCTGACCCCGGGTGCGAGCCGAGCTGGATCGAGATCCAGTTCTTGAAACACCGCCCGACCCGGCATCAGGCCTGACTTGCCGCCCTGCCAGCTCCGCCAGTGGCGCCCCAACGTATCGCGGGACACGGTCAGGCGCCGCGCCTTGACCGCGGTTCGAACTGTCTCTGCAGCCCACCACACCGAGCCGTCAGCCCGGGCCAGGGCGGCCGACTCTTCCCAGGACTTCTGGTTGCGCGGCCGGCACAGCCAGATGACAGCATCTGCCCAATCCAGCAGGTCAGGCCACCGGCGCCACTGGGATACCGCAATCTGCTCGACCAATCCACGCCGCGCCTGCTGTTCCAACCACACCAGCTCGCCCGCGGGACGCGACACCTCGTATCCCTTTACCACCGAGCTGGCCGCGCTGGATTCCCTGACCGCTCGATCGGAGTCCACGATCCACAACACACGCCTGGGCATTGGGTCCGGTTGGCCCCGGCGTATGGGCACCGGCCGTCGTGGGTGGGGGCCGTCAAGCACATCGACCCGCCATTGCAGTGTCCGCCGTCCCCGATACCAGTTGGGTTCCAGGGCCGCGAGAAACCGCACTGGGTCGCCTGCTTCCAGCCCCTGGGCACGCGGCCCCCATCCGAACGCCACCGCACGCACATCGTGATCCTTCAGTTTGAGGGACAAGTGCTGCTGTTCCGACCCCATGGCCGAGCACGCGGCAACGGTGCCAGATACCAGAAACCGCGGAGCTTGGAACTCTTTTCCAAACGGTTCCATTCGCTCGAGTTCGGACCACAGCGAGTCGCCCGAGCCGCGCCCCTCCACCGCCATATCGAACTCGAATCCCCGATACTGCTGGCTCAACACAGCCGGCGGCAGGCCCTCGGACAGAATCGCCGAAAGCCTATCCGCGCTTTGGCGCGGCAAGCTGAACCCCGCCGCCCCAGGGTGGCCTCCCAAGTTAGAGAACAAGTCCCCCGAGCGCCGCAAGTGCTCAATCAGGTTGAGGTGATCCGTGCCTCGTGCCGACCCTTTTCCCTGCAACCCCTCCCAAGCAATAACGGCCGTCGGGCGCCGCAACCACTCCCGGAAACGCCCGGCTACAATGCCGATGACCCCTTGATGCCAATCTTCGCCCGCAATCACCGCGAAAGGATACAAATGGCCGTCCGCATCCACTGGGAGGCGCTCCCACGCCTCGGCAATCATGCGTTCCTGAATGTCTCGACGCTCGTGATTGAGGGCCGAGAGCTCGACTGCCCGATCCCGGGCCACATCCGGATTGTCCGTCAGCAGCACTTCGACCGCCGCATCGGCATTCCCCATGCGCCCGGCGGCATTAAGACGCGGGCCGACCAGGAACCCCAAGTCACTGGCCGACGCCACCCCGATATCGCGCCCCTCGACCGCGTAGATGGCGGACACGCCGGCCACCTGGCTTCCTTGGAGCGCCGACAATCCCCGGCGTACCAGCCGGCGGTTATTGCCCAGCAGCGGCACCACATCCGCCACGGTGCCCAGTGCGGCAATGCCATAGAGAACCTCCGGCACCTCATCGCGCAACAAGGCTCGCACCAACTGGAGCGCCACACCGGCGCCGGACAATCGATCCACCGGCTGCTTCAGCTCCGGATTGACCAACGCCAATGCGTTCGGCAATCGACTGGGCAGCGCATGATGGTCGGTCACCACCAGATTTAACCCCAACGACTCCGCCAAATCGGCCGATTCGGGCGAGCTCGACCCACAGTCCACCGTCACCAGCAGCCCAATTCCATCCGCATGGGCCTTCATGACCGCATCCAGATTCAACCCGTATCCTTCGTCGAACCGATTCGGTATGTAATAATCCACCCGTTCGCCAAACCCCATCATGCGCAGTCCCCGAACCAGCACAGCGGTGGCTGTCACGCCGTCGGCGTCATAGTCGCCGTATACTCGGATCCGCTGGCCTGAGCTTAAAGCGCGCTGGATGAGCCAGACTGCCTTGTCCATGTCGGGCAGTTCGAGCGGATTGCTCAGGGGCAGGGTAGCATCCAAGGCACTCAGAGCTTCGCGGCTTTCCACGCCTCGCCGAACATAAAATTCGGCGGCCCACCGCGACACCCCCCAAGCCCCCATGGCTTGAGCAATGGCGCTCTCGTCCACGGGGCGCCGCCAAAACAGCTGATTTCTCACGCCATGTCGTCCTCCTGTGCCGGATTCACATGCACGGTCACGCCTCGAACCCGGTCCAATCCCATCACCGCGTCCTCGACCGCATGGGCAATTTCGTGGGCTGCAACCAAGCTCAACGCCCGGTCGACCTCAATCTCCAGGTCCGCCCGCACTTCAGTTCCACTCACCCGTGTGCGCACGGTCGTAATGCGCCGCACTCCCCGGCATCCCAGCGCCGTCTGACGAATCTCCGTCTCTGTGTCCGGATCTGCGGCCGGATCCATCAAATCGAGCGCCGCGGTTCGGAACACGTCCACTCCCGCCCACATGACCAGTACGGCCACGATGAGGGCGGCCAAGCTGTCGCCAATTCGCAATCCGACGTGGGTCGCCACAATCCCTAAGGCGGCTACAAACGACGACACCGCATCCATCTGATTGTCGACCGCAGACGCCAAGATCCCATGGGAGCCCGTCTTCTTCGCTAATCGCCGCTGGCTGACAGCCATGAATCCTTTGGGAACCATCGCCGCGACGGCCACCCCGAACGTTATCCATGCGGGACGCGCTCCAGGATGGGACAACCCCTGGATGGCCGAATTGGCCACCTCAAGTCCCGCCAGCAGCAGAAATACCGCCACGACCTTCTGACTGATGGCCTCGGCCTTCGCATGGCCGTAATGGTGGCCCGAATCGGGAGGCCGGCCTGCTACCGCCAGGCCAATGACGACCGCGATGGAGGAGAGCACGTCGGCCCCGCTGTGCAAACCGTCCGCAATCAGCGCTTGGGACTGTCCAATGATGCCGATACCGAGCTTCGCCACCATCAACACCAGGTTGAAAACCACATTGGAACGGGCCGCCTCCTGGTTTTGGCGGCCGCTCTCCGGTGATGTCATGTGGGGTTGGCACCTCCGCTCTATTGTACCAAACCTCTCATAGGGCTCCCGCATGATAGAGCACCACAAAGACCACCCCGAGCAGGACCCGGGCCGTCCTCACCAGTGCTTGGCGGCCTACGGTCTTGATGAAGCGGCGCCCTCGCGATGCCGCATCGAGCCCTAAACTCCCGCCCCATGCCAAAATACCAGGGAAGGTACCCCAAAGCAGGGCAAACCCGCCCAAAGCGGCCCCTTCCAGCGCCGCCCCTGCAGCCATGGTCTGGCGGTGTTCGCGGCTGGCGTAAGCCAAAACCGATTCTGCGGCCAACACTCCCACAATTTCGAAGACCAGCGGCCAAACCGTCGAAGGCCAGTGGGGATAGCTGAGAGGCCACGACAACGCCGCCACCACTAGCAACCAAGGCCAATTCCGAAACCATCCCAGACACAGCACCAAGGCGAGCCACTCCGACCGCATTACGAGAGCGGCTCCGCACCTTGGCGCGTCAGTGCCAGCCGGCCCCGGCCCCCGGTCAGCGCCACATGTTCGAAACGCTGGGCGGCCACAGGATGGGGCAGGGGCACACGAACGTCACCGGCCTGAGATCGCCCGGAATGCAACACGAGTTCCGTATCGTGGGCGTCCGCCGACCAGGGCCCGGCCCCGGCCAGCTCCAACTCCACGACTAGTGCGGCATCCTCAACGAAAAAACGGGCGCTCGTATCGCGCCCGTTTTCCCATGTGCTGGACATAGCCCATGGGCTGTTCCAGAAAATCGCAGACTGCCGGATAATATCCCGATCCATTTCTATCGCCTCCAGCCGCTATTGTGGCCGAAGGGCTGTCTCTTTAATCGGCCCGCACAGGCTTGGGATTGGCTTTCCGGCGGGCGTCATCCCGCAGTCTCCACAGCAGCCACACCGGACTGGCGATGAACAGCGAGGTAAAGGTGCCGAAGAAGACGCCGAGCAACATGGTCAGCGAGAAGTCCCGCAACGATGCTCCTCCCAACACCAGCAAGGCGGCCAAGGCCAGCATCACGGTGGTCGAGGTGTTGATGGACCGGATTAACACCTGATTCAAGCTCCGGTTCACCACGTCCTGTACCGGCTCGTTTTTCTTCTGGCGATGTAAGTTCTCACGGATCCGGTCAAACACGATAATCCGGTCGTTCATGGAATACCCGAAAATGGTCAGAACAGCCATGATAAAGTAGGTTGTCAGCACGACGTGGATTAACGCCACCATCCCGACGGCCATGATGACGTCCAAGAGCAAGGCAATAATCCCCGCTACCGCAAATCGGAACTCGAAGCGGACGGTGATGTAGATAATGATGGCGACGGTCGCCAAAATTACGGCCAGAAGCGCCGTGCGTTCCGTCTGCTGACCAATGATGGACGACACCTGGCTGGTCGAGATCTCCTGGTACGAACCCACGGCCTTCATCTTGCCCAATAACTGGCTGCGCTGGCCGACACTGATGGTAGGCGTCGTGACGAGCACTTGGCGATGGGCCGTGCCGATCATCACGACGGTACTCTGGCTGAGGTGATCCTGGGCCAACACCCGATTCACCGCCTGCGTGGTAATGGCATGCGAGAATTTCAAATTCATCTGCGTGCCCCCGGTAAAGTCGATGCCATAGTTCAGGCCCCGCACAAAAATGCCGTACAACGCGATGACAGTCACCACGGCGGAGAGGATAAACCAGAGCTTCCAGTGCTTGATGAAGTCGAGTTTCAATGACATGGCTTAATTCCTCCCCCTAACCCACGAACACCGCGCGAATGCGGGCCCATCCCGCATCGGCTGCCAAGCGGATGAACGCCCGGGTCAAAATGACCGCAGTGAACAGCGAGATGATAATCCCGATCATCAGCGTCAACGCAAAGCCCTTCACATCCCCGCTCCCGAGGAAGAATAGGATGATGGCCGAGATGAATGTCGTGGCATTGGAGTCCATGATAGCCCGAATGGCGTTGCGGAACCCCACTTCAATAGCCGCCCTGGGTGTCTTGCCGTTGACCATTTCTTCCCGCACGCGCGAGAAAATAATGACGTTGGCATCCACCGCCATGCCCATCGACAAAATGATGCCGGCGATACCAGGGATGGTGATGGTGGCATGCACCGCCCAGAGCGCCCCCACCAGCAAGAACGCATAAACTCCCAGCGCAATATCGGCCAATAGTCCCGCCAGTCGATACCAGAAAATCATGGCCAGACCAATAAGCACGATGGCGATGGCCGCTGCCCGTTCCGACGCGACAATGGACTGATGTCCTAGCGTGGCGCTCACCGTGACCAGGCTAATGCGCTTCAACGGCACCGGCAAAGCACCGGACTGCAACAGCAGCGCGGTATTCTGGGCCTGCTTCAAGCTGGTAAAATTCCCGGACATGAAGGCTTTGCCCCCGGTAATGGCCTGCTGCACCTGCGGCGCTTCCACGAGTTTCCCATTAAGGTAGATGGGCAGCGTCTTACCGAGATATTTGGTGGTGGCGGCCTGAAAGATGGCGGCTCCCTTGCTATCGAAGGTTAGGCTGACCCCGTACTGGCCTTGCTGAATGGACCCCACGGCGTTGCTCAGATCCGCGCCTGTCAAGAGTACCTTGCCGGTCGGACTCTTAATTTCCAGCTGCGCCGTTTCGCCCAGAAACTTCAAGGCCTGCTCTTGGTTCTTAACGCCAGGAAGCTGCACCGAAATGCGGTTCTTGCCCACCTGTTGGATGACCGGCTCAGTCACACCCAGTTTGTTAATGCGGAAGGACAAAATTTGGATGGCCTTGGCCATCGTCTTGGAATCCACCGGTTCACCGGGTCGGGGCTCCGCCTGATAGGTTGCCGCGACGCCGCCTCGGAGGTCGAGCCCGTATTTCAAATGATTGGTAATGGGATTAAAAACAGAAAAATAGCTGCCGGCCGCAATAAACACCGCCACCAGCAGGACCAACGTCAAAATGCTGCGTTGGCGCATGGGTTCGCCTCCTGTCAGAAAATCGACTCATTATAAACCCCGTCTAAAAATGCTGTCAAACCGTGCGGGGCTTGTCCGGGTGCGCCAATTGACGCCTAAGGCGCGGCTTTTCGGCCTCTTCCACGCCTGTCTCGCGCCACCAGCGATCCAGTCGAAACCATTGATCAAACCATTCTGTAACCATGTCGGCGACTTCATCCGGCAACAGGCTGTCCGTATGCACAATAATCCGCGCTTCTTGCCGGGCTAAACTGAGGCGTTGCCACTCCACGTTGTAGAACTCCGGATCCCAGCTTAACTGGCGCCGGCGGTGCACCGTCTGCCAGGTTGCCGCCAGCAGGACCACCAAGTTGCCCTGACGGCGGTACAATTCCTGCACGCGGGAGTGCTCCTGGGCTACTGGGCGCGCCTCGATCCCTCGCTCTCCCAAACGCCGGCTCAACGTGCTTTTACCCGACGCGCAGACCCCGACCACTACCAAGGGGCTAATAGGGGATGCTGGCGTAAAGTCGTCGGAGCGCAGACTCATCCTCTCCTCTCACCCCCAACGCCATGAGGCTGACATCGTCATGGGGTCGTCCCCGGTCCAATTCCAAGGTATGCTCCATCAGGTCGTCGACAAACTGCCCCAACTCCTCCACCGCCAGCGATTGCAGCCGCTCCTCCCAAGGTACCCAGTCGATGGTCCTGCCATAGCGGCGGCCCGCCTGCAGGAGGCCATCAGAATAGGTCAGAAGGATGGTTCCGACCGTCCATGGCAGTTCCGTCATGGCCGGCCGCGTCTTGCGGTAGGTGCCGATAACTTCGGCCCCGCCTTCCAGCCGGAACACATGCTCTTCTTGCCGGACCAGCACGGGGCAGGGAGTATTGCGCGCCACCACGATGGTTCGAGTATGCCAATCCGCCGTCAACAGGGCCAGCGTCGCTGTCACCCGGCCTTCGCGGGCGGTGTACAGCATATCCTGCACGGCCCGTGCGACCGCCCCATCGCGGGAACCGTCGGAAATCAACTGAACCGCCTTCATCGCCACCATGCGGCTGATCCGGCGCGCCGCCGGACCCGACCCTTGTCCATCGGCCAGAATTAAACTCAGACCGCCCAGCGGCCGTTCCACCAATTCGATGCTGTCCCCGCTCTGACCCAGCCCACCTTTGGGCATTTTGCTCCAAGCCACCTCAATGCGCTGCATCAACTGACCAACTCCCGGCTGTCGCCCACACGGCGCGTGATCCGTTCCCGGTCCAACAGCTCCAAAAACAAGACCGCATATCGGCGGCTAATCCCCAGCACATCTTTCAAGTCCCCGGTGCCGAGCGGACCCCGGGATCGAATAGCCTCCGTAATAATCTGCCGCCCGCTGTCAAAGACATCTCGGGTTATCACCAATCCGTCTTCCAGACGGAGGATGCGCGTGTGCAGGAATAGGTATTCCAGCGCATCTTCAAATTCGTGGCCCTGGACGCGGGCCACCCGCTGGATTTCGGCATACTCGAGGCCCTTCAGCCCCCCGCCGGCAATGGCTTTCTCAACGCGGTCAACCACCTGTCGATGGGCCTCACTCAACGGCGGCGCCTCCGCTGTTAGGCGGACCCATTCCCGGTCTAAGACAAATCCGGCGTGGGCCAGAACCGCCTGAAACACGCGCAGAGGCCACTTTGGGGCGCCCTTGGCCCGAAGGTCGTCGCGCGGCATCCCTGGCTTAATGGGGTGCGCGGCGACATAGCTCTCCACCAGCCTGTGAACGTGCAGCACCCACTTCTCAAGTCTGCCGCGATCCCACAGATAGCGATCGTCAATGGCCGTCACCCCATCGAGCTGCGACATGGCCTGGCGCACCTCCTCCGCACTTAGGTTGGCGGCGCGGGCGACCGCCGACGTCTCCATCGGTTGATCGGCCGCGGCCACCACCTCACCAATCACTCCCGGATCATCCCCTTCGGCCAGACGCGCCAATCGCTCCAAGAGGCCCGGTTCGCGGCGCCGATGATGAGCCCCCACCTCCAATGCCACACCACCGCCGATGGTTATCACCGGGCTGTAGGACCGTACGAGTACACGGTCGCGGCGTGTCAGCGGAATAGGTGTTTCGAAACGGAGTTCCGCGAAGGTCCGCTCGCCAGGGTGCAACTGCTGGCGGTCATAGTAATGCACACGAGCCAGTGCTTCAGCGGTGCCGGCATGGACATGAACCCGGGTTCGCTCCTCGACCGCCGCACTTCCTGGCAGCAGTTCGAAATCCACAACCGCGACGTCCACTCCGCCGACACTGCCCGGGGTCGCCACCACCATGCCTCGCTCGACGTCGGTGCGGTCCACACCGGCCAGATTCACGGCCACGCGCTGTCCAGCCCGTGCCTCTTCAACGGAGCGGTTGTGCACTTGCAGTCCGCGCACCCGCACCTTGACACCTGACGGCACAAGCTCCAACGCGTCCTCGAGCCGGATCACGCCCGACCCCAGGGTCCCGGTGAGCACCGTGCCAAATCCTTTGACGCTAAAGACCCGGTCCACCGGAAGACGCACCAGCTGGTGGCCTTCCGGACGCTGGACGCTTTCGCTCAGCCGCTCCAGTTCCGCCACCAGCTTATCCATGTTGCGGCGCGAAACGGCGTCGCAGGCTACGACCGGTGCACCCTCCAGAAAAGTGCCCGACACGGCCTCGTCGACCAAGGCCCGCACCAGCTGCAGCATCTCGTCATCGACCAGGTCGCTCTTGGTAATCACCGTCAATCCGCGCTTCACACCCAGCAGGCGGAGGATCGCCAAATGCTCTTCAGTCTGGGGCATGATACCCTCATCGGCGGCTACCACCAACATCACAGCGTCCATACCGTGCACGCCCGCCACCATGTTGCGGATAAAGCGCTCATGGCCCGGCACATCGATAAACGCCAGCGGCTGGCCGGAGGGCAACGTCATGTGGGCGAATCCCAAATCGATTGTGATTCCCCGCGACTTCTCTTCCGGCAAGCGATCCGCATCCTGGCCGGTCAACGCCTTGACCAGGGTGGTCTTTCCATGATCAATGTGGCCTGCGGTGCCTACAACGACCGGTTGAAATGTCTTTTCTGCCATCTGCCTACCCTTCCCGGAAATGTCGTACCAATCCTGATTGGGTCAACTCTTGCCGAACCTCCAGCATCGCCGTATAAGTTGGCAAAATGTATAGTGTGTAGCCCCCCGCCTCGCTCAAGGCCGTGCGTAGTATTCGCGTCACGTCCTCGTCCATGGTGACTATTTCCGGGGCCACGCCCGCATACTTCAACCGCACCGCCATGTCGCGCGCCCTGAGCCCGCTCACGTACCATCGTTTGGGAGACAGCACCCCGGTCCAATGCTCAAAATCGACGTCCCACAGCCATGACACATCGCGGCCATCCGCATAGCGGTCATTAATCACTATCATGACAGAAAACCCGGCTTGTTGCGTCTCCTCCGCTACCGCGCTAAGCACTTGATTGAATCCGACCGGATTCTTAACCAGCGCCAGCCACAACCGGGTGTCCCCGGCCATCAGTGTTTCCATACGGCCAAAGGCTGGCCGAAAATTGGCGAGACTCTCGCGGATGGCCGCAGGGCGCGCCCCCATGGCCGATCCAGCCGCGATGGCGGCGGCCTCATTGTACAAGTTGTAGATGCCCGGCAAGCGCCATTGAAAGCTCTCAACCTGACCGTGAATACGGACCCACATCTCATGCTCTGCCCGGCTCCAACGGACGACGGCAATGTGGGGATCAGGCCGCCGCCACCCGCAGTCCGAACAATGATAATGTCCCAAGTGGGCATAATAGCGGCGGTCATAATTGAGTTCCGTGCCGCATCGGGGACAAAATCTCGCATCGAGAGCATCGTATCCCTGCGCAGAACCTGGCGCGGCTGCCTCGCCCTCCAGCCCGTAGTACAAGACATCCGGCCGCCCGGCGCCTAACTGCGCAGCTTGGGGATCATCCGCATTCAATACCAGAACCCCGCCAGGCCGGAGCGACTCAATGCCCCGCGCCACGTACCGGACCGTCGTGGTCAGTTCCCCATAGCGGTCCAATTGATCGCGAAAAAAATTGGTAACAATAATGAGGCGAGGTTGAATCTCCTCACCCGCACGCGGCATGGTCGCTTCATCGGTCTCCAATAGGGCAATGTCGGCCCGCGGCCGTATGCGCCACCGTTCGGCCTGCACCAGCGCAGCCGTCAGTCCTAAAATAAGATTGGCGCCCGCCCGGTTGCTTAACAGCGGACGGCCTTCGGTTTCAATGATGTGCCGTATCATGGCAGCCGTCGTGGTTTTACCGTTCGTCCCCGTTAATAAAATAGCGCCCCATTCCAGCCTTGCTGCCAAATCGCGCAGTGCCGCCGGGTACACGCGGCGCGCGATGAGTCCTGGAAGCGAACTGCCGCCGCGCCCGCTCATACGGCTCAGCCAACCCACGAAGCGCGCTGCCAGCACCGCCGCCAGAAGCCGAATATTCATTCGTGCAGATGTCCTCCTGAGGTCGCAGATGCCACGCTCGTCATATCAAACGCCGTGCAAGTCCGCGACATTAATGTTACCATTGTGGCCGCCTAAAGGACTGATATCAAGTCGTCGGCAAATCAGGTTGCATGGAATGTTTTGAGCGATTGACGACAGCGCCAATCACGCCTATAATAGTTTATGGCCGTCGGGGAGTAGCGCAGCTTGGTAGCGCGCCTGCTTCGGGAGCAGGAGGTCGCAGGTTCAAATCCTGTCTCTCCGACCATTTATGTTTCAGGGCGTTAGCCTATATTGGGTCAAATTTTGAGCGATCTGCGCATGGCAGACCGCTCTGTTGTTTTGCGTGCTGGTTCGGCTACCCGTTAAGAGGCGGACGGCTGGATTCCCAGAGACCGGGCATAGCCCACTCCAAAACCGGGCCATCCCGACGCGCAGTGTTCCAAAACACCACCGGAACCGTGTTCAGGCCTAATTGGGGAATTAGTTCCGGCGCGGCGTCCAGCATAATCGCGGTGACCGCAACGCGGGGATTGGCGAGTGCTATGCCACCTGCCAGACGCACGGCCTGGGCGCAGAGCGGTCAAGCCGGGGTGGTGAGGACGGCCACGTGAAGCGGCCAGTCAATCGCCCGTGCGGCTGCTTCGGTAGCAGGACTTAAGAGTCGCTGCCGACGTCCCACCGCTGTAATTAACGTGTCAAACACGCCCAGCTCTTGTCCTTGGGGACTTCCCGCAAACCACAGACGCGGCTCCTCTTCCGCCGCTCCGCCCACACCAAAGTGGGGCAGGCGGCTCGGATACCACGCCCAGGCGAATTCCGGGTGGCGGTCGGCCAGCCTCACATCCACCCCGTCCAGCAGGCGGGGAACGCTGTCAAAGTCTGCGTTGACAACGGTCAACGTGACTGGCCATACCAAGTTCTGGTCCACGAGATGCCCTCCTCACCAACCACTCACCGCAAACTTCTAACACTGCAACTCTGCCCGCCTCACCTTCCAGTGGCGTTGACCCGCCGCCCAGCGCGAGGGGCAGAGACTGCGCCATGATCTCTGCCAACATGCTCTCGCTAGGATGTGTACGATTGGTCCGTCGATGCATGCTCCTGACAGACTTCCCTGCAGCCAGCCTCATCCTCATAAATGCTCTTGGAAGAACTCCAGAGTCCTGCGGGTGCGGTAACGCTGATTGGCCTTGCCTTGCACCATGTGCCGCGACATCGGCAGCAGGATCAGGTCAAAGTCCTTGTCATCGTTAATCAAGGCTTGGATCATGGCGGCCGCGTGATGAAAATGCACATTTTCGTCGACCAGCCCGTGGATTAACAGCAGCCGTCCTTCCAACCGATCCGCCAGCGGAATGAGACTGGTGCTTTCGTATCCCGAATGGTTGGTTGCGTCGTCGGCCAAATAGCGCTCCGTATACGACGTGTCGTACCAACGAAAGTCCGTAACCGGTGCTCCTGCGACACCCACCTTGAACACGTCACCCGCGGTCAACATCGCCCGAAGGGTCATGTAGCCGCCGTAACTCCACCCGTAGATCCCCACCCGCTCACGATTCACACCAAAGTGTTCTGTGACATAGGACACACCCGCACGTTGATCAGCCACTTCGACATCGCCAAAGTGATGGAATAGCGCCTGCTCAAATGCTGGTCCGCGGTGATAGCTTCCGCGGCCATCCAGCTTCATGACCACGAATCCGTGCTGCGCTAGGTACTGTGCGTCCAAGTCAATGGTCTCTCCCCATCCGGACACCACCATCTGCGCCCGGGGTCCCCCGTACACCGACACAATGAGAGGCCATCCGCCAGCCGGCGCCTCGCCCTCGGGACGGTACACAATCCCGTTCAGTTCAACCCCCTCTCCCACCGCCAGATGGAAAGATTCCGGTCTCGTCAGCTTAAGCGCCGCGCGGTCCACGTCGTTGGCGACCACCACCTGCGGTTCCCCGCCGCTCCGCCGATGATAGACGGTGGAGGCCGGATGGTCCCATGTCGAATGCTGGTCAACCCACCCGCTCAAGTCCGGTGCCAAGACCACCGCGTGCCAGCCGGGTTGGGGCGTCAAGTCTCGCCATTCCCCAGTCTCCCAATTGAGTTCCAGCAGCGTTCGATCTAGGGCCTGGTTCCGTGTCATCCACAGATATGCCCGCTGTTGCTCCGCATCGACGGAGAGAATGTCCTCAGCCGCCCCGTCGAA
>JAJZBJ010000057.1 GCA_021798975.1 Bacillota bacterium
CCAATCGCCACCAAGGGTGCATTCAAGGCCGACACTCTCCTATCGATGATCTCCTCTAACAGATCGCGAATGTCTGACGGTAATGCGGCCCGGAGAAGCTCCGGGGTCACCGATTCAATGGATTTACGGAACCATGCCATGGAGTCACCTTCCTATAGGCTTGTTCGTTCACTCAACCATTAATGGAATGCACGGATAATGCTACGATAACAGTTTAGTACCACTTCCAAGTGCAGTATCCAGAACCCGGCTTGTGGCGCAACGACTCGTTGTCATGCCCCCGAATGCATTTTCGCCCACGATCTAGATGAATTAGCCTTATGAAGGCATTGCATAATCCGTGGGCCAGTGGCTCAGGGTTAGCTCCAGACGGCCTAGTCCCAGCTACTGCCCGGTGGCACAACAAAGACGGGTGATCTGATCTGCCGTGGCCAGAACCCACCACGTGGTGTTGCCACGCTAAGACTCGATAGTTCCCATCGTAGCCTGGAACGTTTCCCTGGGGCCACATGCCGGCCAAGAGCGAGGAATGCTTGCGGCGCTATTGTCCGGGTAGAAGGATGCCCGGGGCTTCCGGGCACCGCAACCCCCACAGAACCCAGCGTGCGGATTTCCCGCACTAGGCTCTTCGACCAGAGATTCACAGAATGACGTACTGGGGCAAGGCGGTGTAGGGAATCGACAGCTTGGGCCGTTTCAGCGGGAACCGTCGCAAGATGCGCAGGAGTGCGTCCCACGTCACCCGACTCTTTTGACTACGGCGACTGAGCATGCGGCGCCAGTAGCGCAAGACCACCTGATAGACCTGCTTCAGGCTCCGGTAGTTCCCGGCCATGCCAAAGTAGGCGTAGTGGCCTTGCAGCAGTTGGTTAATCCGGCGAGCTTGGTCCTCGACGCGCTCATGCAGAATCTCCCGCATGACGCTGTGCACGCGCTGGAGCGTCCGCTTGAGCCGCGACTTCTCGGTTTTCCGCCCGACCGCAAAGGCGCCGTTTCGGTTACGCGTGCAGTAATGCGTGAACCCCAAGAAGTAGAGGGTCTCCGGCTTTTGGCGGCCTTGCTGCTGGGCATCTCGGTGCGCCCGTGGCCCAAACGCAATCAGACGGGTTTTGGTGGGTTCCAGTTCCAACCCGAATTTGGGGTTGTCCCAAAAGGCACTAGGTTAACGAGGCAAAGCACCCACAAAAAACGGTACAGGATCAACAAAATCCGCCTTTTTGGTACGATCTTCTTAAGAGAAGATTTTTCCGAAAGGCGGTTTTTGGGATGGCGGACCAAGCAGAGCAATTAGTGATGGCAGGATTGCCGCAGCCCCAAGAGGTATCGACCGATCGTCCACGAGGTTTTCGCCAGTTTCGACCCTACCGGCAAGACCAATTATTTTTGCCCATGGACTTTTCGGATATGATTGCTCCCCATCACGTAGTCCGCGTCGTCAACGACGCGGTGGATCAACTCAGTGACGCGGTGTTTGAAAACGTCTATCCCGGCGGCGGGCGACCGCCCTATCACCCCAAGCTCATGGCCAAGATTTTAGTCTATGCGTATACGCAACGCCTGTACTCGTCCCGCCAGATTGCGAAAGCTGTGCGCGAGCAGATTCCCTTCCTCTGGTTAACGGGCCGCCAAGCCCCGGATTTTCGGACGATCAACCGTTTTCGGGGCGAGCGGATGAAGACCATCGTGGACGACGTGTTTACGGGGATCCTCACCTTGCTGATTGAGCAAGGCTATGTGACGTTGGACGCCTATTTCCTGGATGGCACCAAGATGGAGGCGAATGCCAACCGGTATACCTATGTATGGAAGAAAAGCATCGAAGGGTACCGGGGGAAATTGGAGATCGCCATTCGGGAGCTCGTGCAACAGATTGAGGCCATCGTGCAAGCGGAGAATGCGGAATACGGCGACCGGGATTTGCCCGAAGTCGATCCCCAACCGATCACCGCGGAGGCCTTGGCCGCCCAACTGGCACAGTGGGAAGACCGGTTGCGGCCGCAACCGGCCGAGGATGAGCCGGGGCCCCCAGCGCCCACGGAGACCACAACCGCGACAAAATCGGCGCCCCCGACGCGGACAGCCGACTCGGCTGCGGATGACGTCGCTGAGGCGCGCACGACGAATCCGTCCGTCACCGCGGAGGTCGCCACGCCCATTCCGTCATTGTCCCCCGACCAGCGGAAGCAGGCGCGCCGCCTCCTGAAGAAGCTCCGTCACGAGAGCCTCCCCCGTCTCGAGAAATATGAGAAGCAACGAGAGATCCTCGGGGATCGGAACAGCTTCAGCAAGACCGATCCCGATGCCACCTTTATGCGCATGAAAGATGACCATCTCAACAAAGGACAGCTCAAACCGGCCTACAACGTGCAAATCGGGACAGAAAATCAATTCATCGTCGGGTTTAGTGTGCATCAACGCCCGGGGGACACGCGCTGCCTCATTCCCCACTTGGACCACCTTCAGCAGCAACTGGGTCGGTTACCCCAGACCATCGTGGCGGATGCCGGCTACGGCAGCGAGGAAAATTATGCGTATCTCGACAAGCACCGCCGCACGGCGGTGGTCAAATTCAACACCTACCGTCTCGAGAGGACCAAGAAATGGAAAGCCCAGATCCAACGCGTCGACAATTGGACCTATGACGAGACCGCCGATGCGTGGGTGTGCCCCGCGGAGAAACGTCTCTCCTTTGTTCGCACAAAAGAGGAAACCACGGAAAGTGGATACGTGGTGCAACTACGCGAATATCAAGCCCACGACTGTCCGACGTGCGCCCTGCGTGACCAATGTACCAAGGCGACGTATCGGTCCATCAGCGTCAGCCCAACACTCCTCCGTTACAAACAACAAGTCCGCGACCAATTGGCCAGTGAATCGGGCGCTGCATTAATGAAACGCCGTGGCATCGAAGTGGAAAGCGTGTTCGGGCAGATTAAAGAAGACCGCCGGTTCCGGCGGTTCTTGTTACGAGGGTTGGACAAAGTGAAAACCGAATGGGGACTCCTCAGTATCGCCCATAACCTCCTGAAGCAGACCGCCCTTCAAGGATAACCCGGAGGGCCATTTTTTCCTCCCCATCCTGACCCCGCCGATGCCGTACGAAAAAGGCTGCCCCTTTTGGGACAGCCCCCTTGGCGATGCTGCAGGACCCCCAAATTCTCATTCTCGACGAACCCATGAATGGATTGGACCCGGCGGCGATGCGCGAATTCCGCATGCACTTGGTGAATCTTGCGCAGTCCGGCGTCACCATTCTGCTCTCCAGCCACATTCTCTCGGAGGTGGAGCAGTTGGCGACGCAACTGGTCTTTATCAACCAGGGCCGGATCGTGGGCGTTGAAAACCGCCGGAACCGCGAATTTAGCCACGCCTATGTGCGGGGTGCCGACGCCGAACCGCTGGCCGCGTGGATCAGGGGAAAACCCATTGAGGCCCGCGCGGTGGACGGGGGTGCCTGGGTCATTCCCTTGGCGGCGCCGTCGGCCATCTCCGAGCTGATTCGAACCCTGGTCAATGCGGGCATCGATCTCGTAGAGGTAAGGCCCTACGCAGAAAACCTGGAGACTGAGTACATGGACCGCATGGCGGGAACGGGGGAGGTGGCACGCATTGAAGGAGCGTAAGGGCCTATTTTGGGCGCTCTGCCAGAATGAACTCGAAAAGCTGTGGGCGCACCGGGGCCGTACACTGCTTATCGCCTTTCTCGTGATTGTGTTGGGGGGGACGTTTCTCGTCTATCAGTCCCAGCAGGCATCCGTATCGGCGCTGCACCAGGCGGTCGCGGTGCAAAAGTCACAAATCGGGCAGCTGCGCCGCCAGGTGCGAAACGCCAGCGGTCCCACAAAACGGGCTTTAACTTCTCAGTTGCACCAAGAACAGCAAAGCCTGCAGCAGATGGAGCAGCAGACCAACGTGGTTCACGTGAGGCCGCAAGTGGCCGCTCTCAAGGCCGGTTTGAAAACAACGCCAGTGGCCTTGCGAGGCCAAATGATGGAAACGTTGGCGACCGATCAGTATCTGGCGTCCCACGGCATCACCGCCTTCAATCCCCAAGCTGAAACCGGGTGGCGGATGGTCGGCCAGGTTTTTGGCAGCACGGCTCTGCTGGTATTTGCGCTCTTGGCGGTCGGCATCTCGGGCGACCGCATCTCGTCCGAAATGGAAGGGGGGACTTGGGGGATTCTGCTCCTCCACGCACCCCAGCGACTCCATGTCTATCTTGCGAAGCTTTTGGCCTCGCTGATGGTGATGTGGGGCTTCATGACGGCCGCGGCGATCGGATTTTTTGCCGCCGGGAGTGCGGTGTTGGGTGCTGGCAGCGCCATCATGCCGCACGTGGTCGGCCTGCGTCTCGCAGTCACTCCGGGCAGTGTGTCGCCGCAACTCCGCGTACCGGTTCAGGTGTTTCATATCCTGCCGCAGTGGTCCTATGATTTGGCAGCGCTGGGGTTGGCCATGTTGGCGATGGGGAGCCTGGTCGCCATTGCGGTCGCACTGTCGATGCTGACGCGATCGACGGTGTTCTCCCTAATCGTGGGTGCTGTGTTGGTTCTTAGTATGGTGCTGGCGCACCTGGCGGGACCCAGCGCGCTGGCGGACCCCGCCTTGCATCTTCCGTTAATTGAAGACTGGACGGGCACTCTGGCGATGCAGTACGACCTTATTGGCATGACCTTGAGAAACGGATTGGCTGTGGTGTTGGCCTGGACGCTGGTTGCCATGGGCTCCAGCCTTTGGATGGTCCGGCGCTTGGATGTGTGAGTGCCGCGCTTTTCTCTAGCCTGTGACGGTCACGGTCACGGTGCTGGGGACGGTGACGGCAGGGGTCGTGTCTCCGACAATCGCAAGGCGGTAAGTGCCCGGTGGGGTGAAGGTAAAGGACCACTCCACCAGGGTATCGGCAGGGTCCAGGGGTACCTGGCTTGGGAGCACGGCGTGGCCCCCGAATAGATCCAAACGGCCGTCATTGACCCGTTTGGCTGTCGCGGCGTTGGCGGGCCAAAACACGAGTGTGGTGCCTTTGGACAGCGTCAGCCGGGACTGGGTGGGGTGAATGTGTTGCCCGTTTTGGCTCGCGGGAAAGGTGAGACGCTGTCCTGCGATCCTTGCCGTCAGATCCGTGCAGGAGAGAGGCTGGAGGACTCCGTGACCGTTCTTGAGGACCGCTTCTATCGCGCGGCAGCCATCTTGGCGCACGACCAAGCCATCGCCCTGCTGCATGAGGGCGCCGTCGGCAACTGCCTGGCGCCCCTTGGCCCTCCAGAGTATTTTGGGGGTTTTATGAGGGGCGACCCACAGCAGGAGGCCGGCATTCCACAACGTATCCGAGCCGATGGAGGCGGGGTCTAGGAGTCCGACCAGGGCGCCCTTCCCTGTCGTGCGGACCTTAAAGGCGGTAACTGCTGGCAGCACCGGAGCGCCTGGGCTGTAGAACCGCTGCCAGGCGAAAGCGGGGGACTGCCAGGTGGCCTTCGAGTCTCGGGATTCCCGATTCCACGAGACGGTGGAGACCTGAAGACTCCCGAGGACGCTAGCCTTGGTCGCGGGGGCCGTGGCGCTGATCACAATATCCCCGGGCGATTGCCCATGCCGGTGCACGGTGTCCATTTTGACGATGGAGCGGCCCTTAGGCAGCAAATGCCTGAGCACAGCCTGGGACGGTGCATGGAGTCATCGTCAACATATCTCCGTTCCTGAGCTGGCTTTTCAGACTGCGGGCAGCTCCACATCATCAACGCCAGTTTGGAGGAAGGCGTTACCCCTGTGGGAGAAATTCTGGGCGGCTCCAAAGGAGGGTGGGCATGAGAGATGGCGCCCGGCGCGGCATCCCGCTGATGCGCCGGATTGGCATTCGGCGAGCGGGCGGCCGCCTTTACCAGCGGCCGACACATAGGAATTCCTAGTACTCCCCCTTAATGACAAAGAACGATCCCCGGATCGTTCCAGCCAGACGCGACTTCTGCCGCGCGAACTTGTACTTGCCTTCCAATTCCTGGGGAACATCCATGCCGTCCGAAAGCTTAAAGCCCACGGCCCGTTTTTTGGGGTCATCCATGGTGTACATGACGTTGACGACAAGACCATCCTCATAAAAGACGTAGGCAAATTGGATGTTCTCCACTTGGAACCGCGATGTCTCCAGCGGCTTGGCCGCAAACGCGAGGTCGCGTTCGTCTTTCAAAATGCGGGTGACATAATGCAGGGTCTCCTGGCTTTCGCCGGCGGGTAGGACCGTAAAGGCATGCTGGTACTTGTTCATAAAGTAACGGGCTTCATTGGCTCGCAGACCCGCCAGCGCATCGCGAACCGGTGAAGACTCCAAGCCCGCCGCAGAAACGTTTAGAAAATCGACGACATAGGCCATTTTCTGGTCTCCTCTGGGTTTCTTCGTGTCCTCGCCGCGATGATTCTTGCGGATCAGACGCCGCAACCGTTCCGTGGCTCTATAATATGACACCGATAGGTGTCTAGTCAAATGCGATCACGCCGGGGAGGTCCGGAAGAATTTTCTTTTCGGGTCATTTTTTATGTATGTATTGAAAAGAGTCAATCGAGATGTTTATATTATAGAAAAACTGATAAATATTGTTGAGCCAGGAGGCGTTCTCTTGTTCAAATCGTTGACCGTTCCCAGTTTTCGGTGGTTGTGGACAGGTCAGTTATTGTCCCAGTTCGGAAACTCGGTCTTCTTGGTCATGGCGCTGTGGGAGATTCAGTTGAGGGACCCGGTGTTGCTGTCTCTGGCGGGTCTGGCCATGATGTTGCCGCAATTGTTGGCGGCCGTGGGCGGGATCGTGGTGGATCGGATGGATGCGGCCCGTCTCATGCTGTGGACTGATATCATGCGGGGCGGGGCCGTGCTGTTGGGCCTGCTCGTACTCATGGGCCAACCGTCCTGGAGGCCATGGATTATTATCGTGCTCTTGGCGGTCAATGCCTTGGGTAATGCCTTGTTCGGGCCGGCCGAAAGCGTCGTCATGCCGCGCTTGGTTGCCGAATCCGAACTCCCATCGGCCAATGGGCTCTACTCGGTCACCTTTCAGTTGTCGAACGCGATTGGCGCTGCCATCGGCGGCGCGGCCATCGCGGCCATCGGGGTGTCGGCCGTATTCGGTTTTGATCTGGGCTCGTTCTGGTTCAGTGCGCTGGCCATCTTACTCATGATGCGGGCGGTAGCGGGGCGCTTCGGGTCGCCGAGCGCCAAGCCGGCCCAAGAATCTTCCCCAGCGCCCGGATTTCGTGAAGGATGGAAGGCGATTTCGGGTCTCCGCTGGTTCGTCATCCTGCTTCCGCTCATTCTGCTCGGAAACTTTACCGGCAACGGCGCCTTTTTGGTATTGCCGTATTGGATTCACCACCATCTCCATGCCACGGCCACCTGGTATGGCATCGCCAGTGCGTCGTGGGCCATGGGCACCGTCTTCGGCAGTCTGTCGGGCGGTGCGTTGGGACGGTTCTCGCTCAGGAAGACGGTTGGAGTGCTGGGATTTGCGGAAGGCGTACTCATGTTGGTCTTCGCCATGGCTAAGGGGGTGCCGATGGCATCCGGGGCCTTCTTGCTGGCGGGAGCCGCCAACGGCGGCCTCAACGTGCTGCTGATAACGCTGATGCAAAAGGCGGTTCCTGAGGAAGTGCGGGGGCGGGCGTTCGGACTCCTGATGACGGTGTTGACTGCCGCCAGTCCTTTGGCCGCCGCGGTGATTGGATTGACACTGACGGCCGTGCCGGTGATTATCTGGTATCTGGCCTCTGCGTTCTCGGCCTGCGTGCTGGGAGTGGGGCTGTGGATGATTATGCCGGACAAGAGTGAGTCCGGCCCGGCGGCCGAAGCCATGCCTGTCGAATCCGTCTAGAACCTTTGACCGTTCGAAGCTGATTGTCCGCACTCTGCGACAACACTTTTGCAGGCCGAAACGGCCCAAGATCGCAAAAAAGAACATCCGAGCGGGATGGCTCGGATGTTCTGGATCCTACGTGATGGAGCGGAGAGCATTGATGGCTTCCTGGGGATCCGGGACCTCCGCGATGTTGTGTACGTCGATGTAGCGGACGATGCCCTCGCGGTCCACGACAATCACGGTTCGCTCGGAGAACCCGCCGTCGCGCAGGATGCCGTATTGTTCCGACACCGCGCCATGTGGCCAGAAGTCCGAAAGAAGCGGGTAGTCCAGTCCCCCCAGCGACTTTTTCCACGCTGTGTTGCAAGGCTCAGAGTCTACGCTAATGCCCAGAACCTGGGCATTGAGCCGGTCAAACTCGGGCAGCGCCCGGTTGAAAGCCGGCATCTCGTTCGTTCAGACAGGGGTCCAGGCGAGTGGATAAAAAACCAACACGACATTTTTCTTGCCGCGGTAGTCGTTTAAACTAATTTTGCCGGATTCGCTCGCCAGCGAAAAATCGGGGGCTGGATCGCCCACCTTAAGGGTTTTTGTGGTGTCCGTCATTGAAGCCTCCTTCTCCCTCTTGCAGGGACGAATCCATTGTACATGAGTATTCCAAAAATCGGAAAACCTCACGGCGTAAACACCGTGTGGCAATAACAAGGGAGGCAGGGTTTGCCACGGAACCACATGCGGCGCTAGGCACAGCTCGGCCGGGCCGCCAACCGAAACGATGGTGGCTGGTTCTCATCCTAGGGGCGCTCAGCGCGATGGCCCCCTTGTCCATTGATATGTATTTGCCTTCTCTGCCCGCCATGGCCGCCTCTTATGGTGTCAGCGCTTCTGCCGCCCAACTCAGTATCACGTTTTGCCTATTGGGGTTGGCGGTCGGGCAACTCGTCGCAGGACCGATCAGTGACAGCCGCGGGCGGCGGGGACCGCTTCTTGTGGGTCTCGGATTGTATAGCTTGGCTTCCATTTTTTGTGCATGGTCGCCGTCCATTTGGGTTTTAATTGGCTTGCGGCTGGTGCAAGGGTTGTCGGGTGCCGCCGGCATCGTGATTGCCCGAACGATGGCCCGCGACTACTTTTCGGGACCGGCTCTGACAGAGTTCTTCGGCCTGCTGATGCTAGTCAACGGCGCCGCGCCGGTACTGGCGCCCGTCATTGGCGCCCAGATCCTCCGGGTTACCTCATGGCACGGGGTGTTTGTGGTGCTGTTTGGCGCGGCCGTGGTCATTCTCGCCGCCGTGGTGTGGAGACTGCCCGAGAGCTTGCCGCCGGAGCGCCGTCGATCGGGGGAGCTTCGGGATACCTTGTCGACGATGCGGGGACTGCTGGGCAACCGCGAATTTATGGGTGCGGCCGTGGGACAATATTTAGTCTACGCGGGCATGTTTGCCTACATCGGCGGATCCCCATTTGTCTTGCAAACGCTCTTCCACCTATCCCCCCAAACCTTCAGCGCGGTCTTTGCCACTAATGGACTGGGCATTATCGCGGCCGGCCAGGCAGCCTCATATTGGGCTCGCCGCGCGGGGGAGCGCCGCCTATTGCTCTTGGGCGCGTGGGCGGCGGGGACGGCGTCGGTGGTGCTCCTGGCCGCCTTGCTGCTTCATTGGGGGTTGTGGGCCATCTTGCCGCCCCTGTTTGTGGTGGTCTCCAGCGTCGGAACGGTGAGCACGGCGGGCACCTCGCTGGCTCTCCAAAAGCAAGGGCATGTGGCCGGCAGCGCATCAGGGGTCTTAGGTTTGGGCCAAATGCTGTTGGGAGCGGTAGCCGCTCCGCTGGTGGGACTGGCAGGCGCCCACAGCGCATGGCCGATGGGGGCGGTGATCGCGGTCTGTGATGTGTCGGCAGTCATCTGTTGCGGGTTCATGGTGCGTCCCCAACACCGGGTTTGAGGACGATCCGTCCCGCCGCCGGATTAGAGATTCCGCCCGATCAGGCTCACAACCAGAGCAGCCAGCACCGCCAGACCGAGGTTGCGTGTTCGCCAACTGATCAGTCCTGCCGCCGCGAGAGCCATGGCCGTGGCCAGGGTCAGTCGCCGCACATCGGTGACGAAGAGCGTCGCGAATGCTGCCGGGGCCACATACCGCAGCCATGCGGCCAGCGACCGGGGTAGGGCCATGCGTTCCGCCAGGACCCACGGCAGCATCCGCTGGAGATATCCCAAGAGTCCCAGGGCGCCAAGCATCAGCCATGTCATATCAGTTCTCCCGGCTCTTGGCGCTGAGCAGGTAGGCGATGGTGGCGCCGGCCAGGATTGGGACAAGATCGTACATTTCGGGCCAGTTCATGAGGCGCCCCAGCAGGGCCAAGAGTAGCGCCGATATGGCGGCTATGGCCTCGGGGCGTGCGGTGAGGCGCGGAATCAACAGGCCCACAAAGAGAGACGGCAGCGCCAGGCCAAAGCTGGCCAGCCATGGGCCTGGAACCTGACCGGCTCCCCAGGATCCTACAGCCGTTCCCAGAACCCACGCCCCATACAGACCGAGACCGATACCGGTCCATGTTCTAGGGGTTAGTTGGGAATCCAGGCCGAGAGCGTAGAGTTCATCCGTCAGGAGCCCGGCCGTCATCCAGCGATCGATCGGACGCCAGCGGCCTGAGCGGTGCGTTTCCAAGTGGGGTCCGTACAGCATATGGCGCATATTCACGCCGAAAGCGATTGCAAGCAGGAGGCCGAATGGCGGGTCGAGCAGCAAGGCCCCCAACACTGTGGACTGCAGTGCCCCCGAATACAACACCGCTGACATGCCGAGAGTCATCCACAAGCCGACGTGCAGGGCGGTCGCCAGGGCCCCGAAGGCCATGGCCCCGGCGGCATAGCCGAGAGCGACGGGTACGAAAATGCGCCAAGCCCGGACCGGCGGTGTCACGGCCGCACCGTCTCTCCGATTCTGGGCGGGGCTGCGAGATTCGGGTGGGAACAGGGCATGCAAGGCACTGAGGTATCGACCTCCGTGAGGAGATTTGGTGATACCGTAACACAGGATGGCAGGTTCGACTAGGCAGGTCTGACCGGGCCGTGCGGGAGTCACGAATTTTCCCCAAAACGTTATGGCTTGTCGGCAGGAGCCCGGCGTGGGCACGTCGTAGTATCCCGCAGAAGAAATTTTTTCGGGCCTGTAACGGGTTTCGGGTCTAGAACGTTGAATATGGCGAAGACGGTATGGCTTGGCTCTCTGTTTGGGATATCTATAGGGAGTTAGCAACTATCGGAAAACCGTGGAGGATGTCAATGCTGAAGCGACTCGTCATTCTCATCTCTGTCTTGGCCGCCTCCCTGAGTCTTTGGGTACCGGTTGGACTAGCTGCGGCGAAGCCCCCTTTGGGTGCGATGGGATTGCGCGCCCCAATTTGGCGTATCCGGAAGCCTGAGGTCTGGAACAAACGCCTGTTGGGCAAGCGGACCCGCGTCGTGTATGCCAAGATAGGGCACCTAAAGCTCACCTTTTTCATCTTTCGGCCGGCCTCGCGTGCCGCCGTGCTCCGACCTGTGGTGGTGTACATCCATGGCGGAGCCTTGAAGTTCGGGAATGCGATGATTAACAACTTGAAGACCCCCCACAACCAGCTCATGGTGTCCGTGGAGCGGAACCTGATTCAGCATGGGGTCGATTTCGTGACGGTCAACTATCGGCTGGCTCCGGTATATCGCTGGCCGGACGCGTTGATCGACGTGAAACACGCCGTGAAATACATCGATTCCCACGCGGTACGCCTCGGGATTAATGCATCGCAGATGGCTGTGATGGGGGACAGCGCCGGCGGTGAACTGTCCAGCTTTGTCGGGCTGACTATGGACCCCCGGCAACGCCCGGTCGTGCGGGCCGTGGTGGATCTGTTCGGCCCGACGAACCGCCGCACGTTTGCTGCGGCTTGGCGCCGGCGGCACGGGTTGAAGCCCAACCCGGTCTACGGTGTGTACACATGGAAGCGTGCCCGGCGCGAGAGCGCGGTCTCCTACGTCACGCCCAACGCACCGCCCTTCTTAATTATCCAGGGGACCCGTGACCATGTGGTGCCGCCCGCGCAGTCCAAATTGCTCAAGGACCGCTTGAACGCCGCCGGCGTTCCGGTGCGCGAGATTCTCGTGCACCATGCAGGGCACGAGCTCGTGGCCAAAAAAGGCCCCATTCATCCCGGGATTCCGTTTATCGCCAAGCAGATTGAGCGCTTCCTATACGCGCAGCTGGATGTGCCCCTGTCTCGCAGTGGCGAGCAGGAACGGCGCGTAACCGGGTAGAAGAAAGGATTTCATGGAGGCGCAAGTGCGGGTCGTGCCCTATGACCCATCATGGCCCAGGCTGTTCCGAGCAGAGGCCGAGCAACTGATGAGCGACTGGGGGCCCCACGCGGTGTACGTCCACCACGTGGGGTCAACCAGTGTGCCGGGTCTTCCGGCCAAGCCGATTATTGATCTGATTTCGGTCCTGGATGACATAGCGGCGGCTGATGAGCTGGCCGAGCGTGCGGCCCTCCGCGGATACGAAGGCATGGGAGAGTATGGCCTGCCGGGCAGGCGATATTTCAGGCGGCCCGGGTTTCACGTACACGGCTATGCCGTGGGAGATCCCGCCATCGATCGGCACCTAGCATTTCGGGACTATCTCCGCGTGCATCCTCGGGAGCAAACGCGCTACGGTGCCTTGAAAACGCATCTGGCCCGTCTCCATCCGCACAGCATTGCGGACTATATGGACGGCAAGGACAGCTACGTGCGGCAGGTCGAGACGACGGCCATGGCATGGTGGGCGCGGGTGCCCCTGGTGCTGGTCACAGGGCCGGTCGGGGTGGGTAAGAGTACGGTGGCCGATGCGCTTTCCGATTGTCTATCGAAACAAGGGCTGGCCCATTGGCTGATGGATTTGGACCGTCTCACCGACATTGCGCCGCGGGCGCCCGGCGATCCCTATGCGGGCGGCCCGCTGCGGGCATCGGTGCGCGCCGTGTGGCGGGTCATGCGCAGTGCCGGCGCTAGGGCCGCGGTGTTTCCACGGGTGTTGGAGTCCTCCGCCGAGGCTGCGGACCTGGCGCGGGAGATTCCCGGGGCGGAACTCTGGATGGTGCGGCTCCGCGCATCCAAGCCGGTGTTGACGGAGCGGATCGCAGGTCGGGAACGGGGAGAGAGTCTGCGGTGGCATACCGAACGTGCCCAGCACCTGGCGGCGCTCATGGACCGTGCTAATCTGGGCGACCTCATCATCGACACCGATGGCAAAACGCCTGAGGCGATCGCCGATATGATAGCGAGAGGCTTCCGCGCGCGGCATGGATGGTTGTGGGGAGACAGGAGCGAAGGGGATGAGAGCGGGTGACAGACATTCGCGAGGGGGACGGCGGAGCAGTTGGACGGTTCGACCTCGCGGCAAATGGCGAGCACTGGGTTCTGACGATGGAGCGCCGCATTCGGACTGATGCCGACACCCTGTGGCGGTGCCTCACAGAGCCGGCCAGTCTTGCCCGATGGGCGCCATTCGCACCTGACCGGCCGTTGACGGGAACTGGTCCTGTGCGGCTTTGGGCTGCGCATGTGGAGGATGCCGATGCCCGGGCGGGGCTCGTGCTGGCGGTGCAACCGGGCCACCGTTTGGCGTTTCAATGGGGTCCGGACCTCGTGACATGGTCCGTGGCGACGGCTGGAGACGGGACGCGCCTGACACTCGGACACCAGTTTTCCGATCACGGGCAAGCTCCCGCCTATGCGGCGGGGTGGCAACTGTGCCTGAAGGGACTGGCCGAGTTGGCCGCAGGCGGCAACCCGCCGTTGATGGTGGGCGAGCAGGCGCTTCAATACGGGTGGATGGACTGGTATGTGTGGTATGCCCGCTACTGGCAGATGGAGCCATTTTAACAACAAAGCCTCCCGGGTGGGGAGGCTTTGTTGGTCATCGGAGCTATTGAGCGGCTGCGAGGCTGCCCAGCACCGTCTGTAGGATTCCGCCGTTTTTGTAGTAGTCCACATCAATCGGGGTGTCGAGCCGTGCTTTGGCGGTGAAGGTGACCGAAGTGCCATCCGGCCGCTCCGCGCGAATCTCGATGGCTTGGCCAGGCTTCAAGCTGTCCGGCACGTGCACATCGATTACTTCTTCACCCGTCAGACCCAGGGTCTGGGCATTGGTGCCGCTCGGGAACTCCAGCGGCAACACACCCATGCCGACCAGGTTGCTGCGATGGATTCGCTCGAAGCTTTCGGCAATGACGGCCTTGACGCCAAGCAGCGCCGTGCCCTTGGCGGCCCAGTCGCGCGAGGAGCCGGTGCCATATTCTTTGCCGGCCATGACGACCAGCGGGACATTGTCCTGTTGGTAGGCCATGGCGACGTCATAGATGCTGTCCTGGCGGCGATCGGGGAAGTGGATGCTTTGACCGCCTTCCACAGCCGGCAGCATCAAGTTGCGGATCCGGATGTTGGCAAACGTGCCCCGCATCATCACTTCGTGGTTTCCGCGCCGGGCACCATAGCTATTGAAGTCCTTAGGCTCGACGCCGTGTTCTTTCAGGTAACGCCCTGCGGGACTGTTGACGGCAATGTTGCCGGCCGGGGAGATGTGGTCGGTGGTGACCGAATCGCCCAGGATGGCCAGAATGCGGGCGCCCCGAATGGCGCCCAGGTCGTGCTCGCCTGGCTGCCAATCGGTGAAGAAGGGCGGCTCTTGGATATAGGTTGAGGCGTGCTCCCACTGGTACAACTGCCCCTCAGGCGCACCCATTTGGTTCCAACGGGGGTTGGCGTTAAAGACGGTCTCGTACTGTTCTTGGAACATCTCAGGATGAATGGCGTCTTTCATGGTGGAGAAAATTTCCTCCGTTGTCGGCCAAATATCCTTCAAGTATACGGGCCGGCCGGCTGAATCGTGGCCCAGCGGCTGCGATTGCAGATCTAAGTCGACGGTCCCCGCCAACGCGTATGCGACCACCAAGGGCGGCGAGGCCAAATAGTTGGCCTTCACCAAGGCGTGGATGCGGCCCTCGAAATTGCGATTTCCGGACAGCACTGAGGCCACCGTCAAATCGCCTTCGGAAATGGCTTGGGCGACCGCCTCCGGCAAGGGCCCGCTGTTTCCGATGCAGGTGGTGCACCCATATCCGACCACTTCGAACCCGAGCTGATTCAGATAGGGCATGAGGCCGGCCCGCTCCAGATAGGCCGTGACCACCCGGGATCCAGGCGCCAAACTGGTTTTGACGTACTTCGGGGGCGTCAAGCCACGTTCGGCCGCCTTTTTCGCCAACAGCCCCGCACCAATCATCACCATCGGGTTGGAGGTGTTGGTGCAACTGGTGATGGCGGCAATGACCACCGCACCCTGCTTCAGGATCTCTTCCGTGCCGTCGGGATGATGGACAACGGCGGTCTTCTCGGTGTCCGATTCGGAAAGGCCGAATCCGCGCTGCGCCACCGGGGCGGTCAGCGCCGTTTCGAACGTCAGTTTCATAGCGGACAGCGGGACGCGGTCTTGGGGGCGCTTTGGCCCCGCCAAGCTGGGCTCCACGGTGCTGAGATCGAGCTCCAGCACGTCGCTGAAGACGGGGTCGGGCGTGGCATCCGTGCGGAAGAGTCCTTGTTCTTTCATATACCACTCGACTAAGGCCACATGATCGGCATGGCGGCCCGTTTCCCGCATGTAGCGCAAGGTTTCCTCGTCGACCGGGAAGAATCCCATGGTGGCGCCGTACTCAGGTGCCATGTTGGCGATGGTGGCCCGGTCAGCCAAACTCATGTGGGTCAGTCCGGGACCGAAATATTCCACGAACTTGCCGACCACGCCGTGCTGACGCAGACGCTGGGTAATCGTCAACGCCAGGTCGGTGGCGGTCGCGCCTTCACGCAGCTGGCCGGTCAGCTTAAAGCCGACCACTTCGGGCGTCACGAAGTACAGCGGCTGCCCCAGCATGTTGGCTTCGGCCTCAATGCCGCCGACGCCCCAGCCCAGCACACCGAGACCATTAATCATGGTGGTGTGGGAGTCGGTGCCTACCACAGAATCGGGAAAGACCACGGTCTCGCCGTTCTGGCTGCGGGATGCTACCACCGAGGCCAAATATTCCAGGTTGACTTGGTGCACAATCCCGGTGGCCGGGGGCACCACGCGGAAGTTGTCAAAGGACTTCTGGGCCCAGTTCAAAAAGCGGTACCGCTCATGATTGCGTTCGAATTCGCGGTCCATGTTGAAATCCAAGGCTTTTAACTGGCCAAACTGGTCCACCTGCACGGAGTGGTCGATGACCAAATCGACGGGAACCAACGGATTAATTCGCTTGGGGTCCCGGTGGTGGCGCTCCATGACCGAGCGCAGGGCGGCCAGATCGACGACGGCCGGCACTCCGGTGAAGTCCTGCAAAACCACGCGGGCGGGCTTGAACGGGATTTCCCGCTGGCTGGGCGCATCGGGCGACCAGCGCGCCAGCGCTTCCACGTCTTCCGGATTGATTTGGTAATGGTCCACCTGACGCAGGAGGGATTCCAGCAACACTTTGATGGAAAAGGGCAAACGATCGATGGCGGCGCCGTGCAGCTCCTTGAGAGCGCTGAGGCGGTAATAGACGACGGAGCGGCCTTCGACCTCTCGGGTGGCGCGGGCGCCGAATGGATCGCGTTGAGCGGTCAAACTGTTCACCTCGCTTAAGATGTCGCATCAATTCCATCGTCTATTGTAACCCTTGCTAGACGCCAATGCGATTCCGGTTTGGACGATTCGATCTGCTATAATCGCGGGAGGACTCGTGAGCGGGTATAGAACGGATATGACTTGAAGGAGACACCATGGCCCAAGCACCGATTGAAGAAATTAACCGCGGACGCACGTTCGCCATTATTTCCCACCCTGACGCCGGGAAAACCACCTTAACCGAAAAGCTGTTGTTGTTTGGCGGCGCCATCCGGGAAGCCGGTGCGGTGAAGGCGCGCCGATCGCAGCAGCATGCCCGTTCCGACTGGATGGAAATCGAACGGCAGCGCGGGATTTCCGTGACCTCCACGGTGTTGCAGTTTGGCTACCGCGGATTTCGCATCAACCTGCTCGACACCCCGGGCCACCAGGACTTTAGTGAGGACACCTATCGCACGCTTTTGGCGGCCGACAGTGTGGTGATGGTGCTGGATGCCGCCAAAGGCGTTGAGGAGCAGACCATCAAGCTGTATCAGGTGGCGCGGCGCCGGCAGGTGCCGGTCTTTACGTTTGTCAATAAACTCGATCGTGAAGCGCGCGAGCCGTGGGAGATTCTGGAGGAGATCGAGCGCATTTTAGGTATCTCCACCTATGCGATGAACTGGCCGGTCGGCATGGGTCAGGGATTTCAGGGGTTGTATGATCGCAAGGGCCAGATGTTCGAAAAATTTAATCGCCAGGACCGCGCCTTTGAGCGCCTCCGCCTTGCCGAGGCGGGATTGGACAGCCACGATTTATCCCGCCTGCAAGAAGACTTGGAACTGCTGGACGGGGCGGGCGAGTCCTTTGATCCCGCCATGGTGACGGAAGGACTGCTCACGCCGGTGTATTTTGGGAGTGCGATGGCCAATTTTGGCGTGGAGACCTTCTTGAACGGTTATCTAGATTTGGCTCCAGGTCCTCGTCCGCGGGAGAGCACCGAGGGGCTGGTAGAGCCCGAGGCGCCGTTTTTTTCGGGTTTCGTGTTCAAAATCCAAGCCAACATGAACCCCGCGCACCGGGATCGGGTGGCGTTTTTGCGGATTTGCTCGGGGCGTTTTGAGCGCAACATGCCCGTTCAACACAGTCGTACCGGCCGTACCGTGCGTTTAGCGCAGCCGCAGCAGTTCATGGCGCAAGACCGGGCTATTATTGACGAGGCCTATCCCGGAGACGTCATCGGTATTCACGACACCGGTCTCCTCTATATCGGCGACACCCTGAGCGAGGCGTCGAAACTTAGCTTTACCGGGTTTCCGCGCTTTTCGCCGGAGCACTTTGCGGAAGTCGAGCTCAAATATACCCTTAAGCACAAGCAATACCAGCGGGGCCTGGACGAACTGGTGCAGGAAGGCCTCTTGCAGCGATTTCGCCCCGATGACCAGGGACCGCAGGTCTACCTGGGGGTTGTCGGACCGTTACAGTTCGAGGTGCTGACCTACCGTCTGAAGAGTGAGTACGGGGTGGATGTCAGCCTCCGCACGCTGAGCTACACGATGGCCCGCTGGGTGGTGGACGGTCCCGAGGCATTTGAGTTCGGCCGCTTCGATCGCGTGCGGCTGGTGATGGATGACGATGGACAACGCGTGCTGCT
>JAJZBJ010000058.1 GCA_021798975.1 Bacillota bacterium
CACCAACAGCCGCTCAGCTGCGCCATCGTTCCTGAACGTGCCCATGGGCACGTTCAGGAACGATGGCGAACCGAGCTCACGGCCGACCGAGCCATGTGATACTGTCCCGCAGAATGCCGAGGCTGCAGTCCGCACCGGCCCCGCGGGCAGCCTTCGGACGCGGGCTGGCCCATGCGACTGTCCATACCAGCCCCTGCCATTCAGGCCGGGACAACCACCCTAGTCCCGCTCCCCACTCTCTAATTCGCGCAGAGTGGCCGGCCCAGGACGCCCGTCGACCAACATGCGGTCCGGGCGACTCCGTAGTTGATCGTCAGTCCAACAAGATTTCGACGTCGGCGGCGGTGAATCGCTGGCGATCCGAAGCATGTGTTTCAAACAGATCAAACGCCACTTTTTGGCCTGCTTGGAGAAAGCGGTACCCCGTCGGAAACCTGAGCGGGTCCGGTCTGATCGCGCTAAAATGCACGAAAACATCGTCGCCATCCTGCCCTTCCAACAGGATGCGGCCATATCCTTTGTCCTCCTTATACCACTTCACAACCCCGGCACGTCTTGGCACCCTTCATACCTCCTAGGATACTTTGGGCTCGGTGAGATCCTGGCTGTCTCTCCATAACGCAGAGACACCTCCAGTTAGATATAGAAACCGATGGCGCCGCCGGTGGTCACGTAATCGAGAACTTGATATTCCCCGAGACCCAGTGCAACGACTGGCAGAGCGGCCAGCAGGGAAGCCACTCGTTCCTTGGCATGTTCCAACAGCAAAATCAAGACAAAACCAACCATAATATCAGCGATCCCAACGGCCAGTATATGACGGTAATCGTTAATGTGCAGCAATACGGTTAGCCCGTCAGTGATAAACCCTCCCCCGATGAGCGCGCTGCCATATCTGTGCCTCTTGCCAGTCTGGCGGCTCCACAACCAACCTGCCCATGGCCGGGCCGAACGGCATGCAGTGAGCGTCTCCCCGTCACCAAAACGCCGTAACTGGCTGGTAGGGGTCGGAGCCGGTGACTTTATTGATGCGAATCTCATTCGGACCGGCCGCAGCATGCCGAATCCTGCTTACCAATTCGTACCGCCATCCCTATGATGAACCGCAAGTGATGCCTGTGTCGCAGGAGACGGCGGGATGCGCTGGGAGAACCCCACCGTCAACCCGCGCACCAGGTTGTAGACATTCGGTACTCCGAGCCCAGTTACGGGATCCCAGTTGGGCGTGGCGGCGTAGCCGTTGGACCCGGTGGTGACGTCATGGAAGGCCCAATGGTAATACGGAGATCGCGCAATCTGGTACAGTTGCGGATTGATAAACCCCAACGGGTGGCCATTTACCTGATTGGCAAGGGCGATAAAGGCCGCCCACGTAGGCCCGCACGCACTATCTCCCCCCACCGCCCCGACGTATCCGTTAATGGCGATCCGCATGGCGGTCTCCGGGGATGCATCGCACGCGGCGTCTGGAATGCCCCGCATGGCCTCGGAAGACTTGATGCCGGCATTTACCTGCCATACCGGGCGCTTGAAAATCCGGCTGTAGCCCCCACCACTTAAGGACCATGCCTGTGCGCTCACATATGCGCCATTCTGCCGCAGCGTGAGTTGCGTGCCCCCGAGGGCCGTCACCCACGGACTCGATGCCGGAAAATTGACGTTATACCGGGAGGGCAAATGCTTATCCAGGGTGTGAGCACCGCTGGCATCCGTTGCGCCCCAATCACCGGAGCCTTTCAGAATGGTCGTGCCGCGCTGGGCCATTTTCTGCAGTACCCGGTTAACGGCTTTGATCTCGGAAGGTGTCCATAGCGCCTCCGGCACACTCGCCGAATACGAAACAATGGCACTCAGATGATGCTCTAAAATATACGCAAAGGCGTCAATCGCGGGGGTCGCTTCGACGAACATGATCTTCGCATCCGGAGCGAAGCCATGCACCATAGAAGCGTCGAGTGTCGCTTCAAGGGTCCAATTCGTATTGGGAGAGCCGAGTCCTGACACTGGGACAAACCGCATCTGCGCCTTCGGTAGACGATACAAGGCCGAAAACTGCGCCAAGTTGCGGCGGATCGCCGCAGCATCGATAGGGGGAACGACAATGGCGACGGTTTGCCCTTGACCTTCGTACCCTAAGGCATACAACGGCGTCACATTGTAAGCGGTTCGAAGTTGGCCCAGGGTGTACCCGTGGATCGTCGGATCCGGAGCACTCGCCGCTCTATGCATGGGGACCTTCATGGGTAATCCGTCCGCGAGCGATCGGTATCCCGCAGCCGTCAGAAGAGTTCCCGCCATCATTCCGCCCATAAGCATGTGCATACGATTCATTCATATCACCCAGTTCAGATTACCACTAAATTCCATGACGGCCGCAAACCAGGGACGTGGCGTCCCCACCGCCGGGGTTCTGACTGAAGATGGTCCCAAAAGCCGACCATTAACGTCATGACCTCGTGACCCCATGATGCAGACCTTACCCGTGAGCTGACTTCATAAGGGACTAAAACACGGGCAGTGCGACCCGAACGCCAGCGGGCTTCCACACTCGACGGCACTAATCGACCCCAACACGGCACTTCTTAAGATCGGCATGGATGGGTCATTGCTGGGGGAACCGGTTGCGAAGACCGCGCGGCTGCATTCAACGAATTATGCTGCCCTTCAACGCTATCTCTTAAAGTTCGGCTCTGAAGGCGGTCTCGCCCCGTTGGTGCGGTTATCAGACGGGATTGTGAGATGAACTGCGCGCCGGGTTTTGCCATATGCTATCGTGAAGGACGGGAGGATCAACAATGAAAATCGGACAAATTGTGCGGGTTATGTATTGGGTAGGTATAGCCATCATCGTTGTGGGTGGAATTCTTGGACTTGTGTCGGACATCTCTGAGTTGGCCGCCAACCCCTTTGCGGGGCAAAGTCTCGCGTTGCTGTTTGGGCAAATCGCATCCCCGATTTGGGAGGGACTGGCCCTAATCGCGGGGAGTGTCATCATCAAGCGACTGTACGGCAACTCGTAAGGTTGCCGCTCGGCTTCATTCGCAGCGCTCGGTGGAATTAACGGGCGTATGTCCCGGGCTCTCCAACGATATCATCGCACGGGGCAACCTGCCGGTGTTCCCGGCTTGCTTTGATGCGTTTACGCCCGCGCGGGAGCGGAGCCTGTCCAAGGCCCCCTCCGCCAAGACACGGCCGTCGCTGGATATTTAGTCGATACGCGAAACACGTATGCAAATGTGCGGGCTACCAATTCCCTGGGTTCACGGCTCTATTGCGACGAGTGGCAGCCCATGTGTCTGCACACCCGAAACCTCACCAATCACAGACGTTGGTCCGGCTTGGGCTCGAACATGCAGCGCAAGGTGTTGCCCCACGCTGTGGCCAGCGGTCAAACACGGAGCACTGGAGAGCCAAGCATGACACATGGAGAAAAAACGACTGCCCTTGGAAGCGTATGGCGTATTCTCAAATTCACCAATCGCCAGTCCCCGCACACGTTATTGGCGAATCCAGACTACGATTTCAATTCCGCCGACTATCCAGGCGGTCCTTCACCGCGAGAAGCCTGCTGTGGGAGCAGGCATCTGGGAGTGTCTCGCCCGCCACTAGCGTGCGAACCGGACCCCGACACGGTGGGTTCCTTGCTACGCGTCTCGTCCCGTAGGGTTAACTGAGCTTTTTCTTAAACCCCACATGAGTCTGGGAACTGTACCCTGCGGATTCATAGAATCTCACGGCATCAACCCTGTTTTTTTCGGTCACCAATATGACTTGCGAGTAATTCCTATGAGCGGCCGCTTTCTCAAGCTCGGATATTAAAGCTGTTCCGACCCCTCGATGCCTGTAGTCTTTGTCCACGATCATGTTCTCCAGAACCAAAAATGGCTTGCCATCCCCATATAATTCGCCGCACATGACCCCCATCACCGAACCGACAAGCTTGTCCTTTTCCATGGCGCTAAGAAATATGTGAGTCCCCTTTGTTTGAAGTTCTTCGAACTGTGCGGTCATTGTTTCACGGGAAGATTCCTCGTTCCAAAATTGTCTGTACAGTTTTTCCAGCTGAGGTATGTCCCCTGCCGCCATGTCTCGTATAATCATCGTCTTTCCTCCCCCCTCGACGAATCGAATCGGCTCCCGTGCCGAGCCCCACTCATGCCATGGGTAGCCAAGCGGATCCCGCCGTCTCCGATGACGCTTTCCCTCTCCGACGGCCAGAGAGGGCGTAGAAACCAATCGCCATCGCGCCTACTCGCGCGCTACGGTCTGCGACCTTTCTCGCAGTTCCCGCTTGAGAACCTTTCCGGTCGACGTCTTCGGCAGGCTCTGCTGGAAAACGACGGTCTTAGGCACCTGATAGGCGGGCAAGTGGATCCTCGCGAAAGCCTTGACGTCCTCTGCCGTGAGCCCCGGCCCCTTGGGTACCACCACCGCATGGATGGCTTCGCCCCAGTACCGGTCCGGAATGCCCACCACGCCCACTTCCCTGATGTTGGGATGCGTGCGGAGTGCGTTTTCAATGACCAGTGAGGATATTTTTTCACCACCGGAGTTAATCAAATCCTTCTCCCGGTCCACCAAATAAAGATACCCGTCATCATCCATATAGCCATAGTCGAAGCACGTAATCCACTCATCCCACCAAGCCTCGAACTGATCCGGGGCCCCGTGGTATCCCGAGAATGCGCTGAGCCCGCGCACATAGACCGTACCCGGAACGCCGGCGGGACAAGGACGCCGACTGTCATCGAGCACGATGATCTCACTCCCGAAAACCGGTCTGCCTACACAGAGCGGGGCCGTCCGTTCTTCGTGCCGCATGAGGGAGAATATCGCCTCGGTCGCTGAATACAGAACAGACACGGGCATGAGCGGCCAGGCTCGAGCCATCTCCCGCCGTGTTTCGGACAACAACGGTGCGCTGGTGGTCACCACGTGTCGCAGCGCAGACTCACCGAGGCCGTGCCGCTCTTCATAAGATAAATCCAGAAGCGCTTGCACCATCGTCGGAACCATCAAGGCCAAGGTCCCGCCCCAGCGGCGTGCACTGCACACCAGGTGGGATGCGTCAAATGGGGTCTCAAGCACGACCGACGCGCCGGTCTGCAGTGCCGCCAGCGTGAATCCAATGCCCCCCATGTGGAACAAAGGGTAGGGGTTCAGAATGCGGTCGTCGCGGGTAATCCCGACCGACGCCAGCAAGCTGTAGTTCCACCCCCAGAGGGTCTCGTGCGTATGCCAAGCGCCCTTGGGCACGCCCGTCGTGCCGGAGGTGTAGAGGATGCCGGCCCGATCTCGGGAGGATACAGCCAAGGGAAACGGATGCGCCGAGTCGCCGAGGTCCAGATCCGTCCAAGCAATCCGGCGGCAGTTCTGCACAGCCACGAACGCCATCGGATCTGTGCCGTCAGCCACAACCGTCCCGGCTCCCGAATGCAGGAGCTGACGCTCCCAGTCACCGGCCCGCATATGGGGGTTTAGGGGTGTCCAGGCCGCGCCCAGCTTCCCTACGGCATAGAGCAAAATCACAACCCGGATGCTGTCCCGCATCACATAGCCAACCACGGAGCCGGGCCGGACACCGGCTCGATATAAGGCCCACGCGATACGGTCCGATTGCCGGTCGAGTTCGCTATACGAAATCGATTGACCGGACTGGCCATCGATGACGGCTACCGCTTGGGGCTGAATACGAGCCCAGTTCCGCAGCAGGTCGCCGGTTGCCACCCGCATGGGGGCCCCTCCTTTTCGGGTCATGATATCGGGGATTGCTGGCATCGTATGCCTCTGCTGGAAGCAAGGTTCCACCTGCGTGACTTAATTCCTTTTAGCAGCGCCTCACCCCCCACGCCCGTGTACATATGGTGATCGGAGATCGGAGGGATTACCGTGAAGTACGACCAAGTGCCGACCCAATACCACGCATACCAAGTGGGGCAACTACGCTTCCGGGACTTACCACAGATTGCTGATTTGGAGCAGGCGGTGTTCCCCGAACCCATGCCGCTAGCCGAACTCACTCGCAAATACCGCTCACCCGGAACCCGCTTCCTCGCGGTCATGGATGGCGCGCGGATTATCGCCTATTTTGGCTTCGAAGTATTCGGCCCCTATGCTCATGTGCTGGCGAACGTCACCCACCCAAACTACCGCCGTCAGGGACTAGCCGCTTTTGTCCTGACGGCCGCGGTCCCCTGGGCCCGCGAGATGGGCGCCAGGGCTTTCCTCGGCGAAGTACGGGTTTCGAACCACGCGCAGCTGGCCGTACTGGAAGGCATCGGATGGCAACAGATCGCCTATCTGCTCCGGGGATTCGGCAACGGCGAAGATGCCCATGTGGTTATGAACGTGTTTGATTAACCAAGCTGTGGCGCAAGGCCTCTTCTGCCAACGCTAATCCGTCATCCATCCCGAAGGTACCCAAGAGAAGCAGGATACCGCCTGGTGCGACACGCGCCATGGCGGCCTGCATGGCTTCGGGCAACTCCTGAAACAGATCCACGGCCAATCCCCGAGCACCGGCGGTGGTCAGAAATGCCTCAACTTCGTCCGGGCGGACCCGGTAATCGACCGCCAGGCGATCCACGTGCTGACGACTCAGGGTGACGATTAAGGGGGCAAATCCCAAGCATTCGTTCCAATCCGCGAGAGTCTCGGCAATGTCCTGGTTTACGGCCGTGCCTCGATTGCCCCGAATGGCGTTGACCACGACCACAGGCCGTTTCAGTTCCGCAATCGACCGCATCACGGCGTCGTAGCTTCCACGGTTCATGGCCACATCGGAAATGACCGTGACGCCGCCCACGGTGAGGGTCTCCAGCCTGCGGGGGGCCTGCACAAAGCGCTGCAGAGCACGCGCTGCAGATGGGCCGTCCATGCCCATGTGGAGTGCCATGGCTAACGCCGCCAAGGCATTCTGGACGTTGTGGCGCCCAGGGATCGGCAATGCCACCTCTCCTTGGAGTCGGCCCTCGTAGAACCATCGCCAACGGCTGAAATCAGGACCCAACTGCAAGATTTCTGCCCTGACGTCGGCCGCTGGATGGAAGCCAAACCGAACCACCTTCACCCTGGCACGGGCGGCCAACGATGCCACAATGCCGTCGTCCGCGTTCAAAGCGACCACGCCTTGCGGGACCACGTAGTCCATCAGGGACGCCTTCGCCTCGACATACGCATCAAAGCTGCCATGGAAGTCCAAGTGGTCCGGTGTAATGTTAGTAATGGCGGCTGCTTGAAACGTGAGTCCTTGAATGCGATGCAACTGCAGAGCGTGTGAGGAGACCTCCACCAGGACGTCCTGAGCCCCCCGGGTCCGAGCTTCGGCCAGGAATCGATGCAGGTCTGGAGCATGGGGCGTCGTCATATGCGGGCGAAACGGCAAAGCGATGCCTTCCACCGAGTTTGTGGTCCAGAACGCGGCGCGTCGCCCGTCGTCACTGAGGATGTGGGCCAGCATATAGCACGTGGTTGTCTTGCCATTGGTACCGGTCACCGCGTGCAGGCGGAGGTGGCGGCCGGGATAGCCATAGACGCGTGCCGCCAGTTCCGGGACCCAGTCCCGGGCCTCCTCCGCGACGATCCAGACCACACCCCGGCACCGGGCGCGTTCGTCCCCGGTCGGCTCGCGCGGAGCCAGCACCACCGTAGCACCCCGTGCGACGGCCTCTGCAGCAAACCCCATGCCATCATGCTTCTCGCCCGGCAACGCCACAAACAGACTGTCCGGACGCATCTGGCGGGAGTCGGTGGTGATATGGCCGACGAGGGTTCCTGCCACCGCCGGCTCGAGTCCACGACACGGCAGTCCCGAGAAAAGCTGGCCCAGCGCTATACTCATCGTCGAGCACTCCTTCCTGCGTTGCCGTATGGTACGAACGGCAACGCGAAAGGTGTCTGGCCTTCAACCTGGTTTTTTTGGCATTTCGGAGTCCGCCGCAGGCCCTGCCGCGCGGCCCGGCATCCGCCCCGCCCTTCAGGCCGTCTTACCACCGACGCGCACTAGAGCTTCTGTTCGCCCCATGGCTCGGACTCCACCGCACGGCCCATAATCCGCCACACGGTGGTCAGGCCCAGCTGCGCCAGAAAGCGCGGCTGATGGGAAATCACCAGCAATGTGCCCGGATAGCCCGCCAACCCCTGGGACACGGATTCCAGGCTGGGCCAGTCCAAGTGATGTTCCGGCTCATCCAGCGCCAAAACCGGCCATCCAGCCGCCGCCAGGGCCGCGATTTGGAGCTTAACCTGTTCACCGTGGCTGAGACTTTGAACAGATTGCGCGAGGTGCCGTTCTTGAAAACCATAGGATTGGAGCCAGGCTCTGCCCAACCCGTCGGCTAGCGCCGACCGCTCGCGAAAATATTCCCAGCACGCTCCAGTATCCCCCGCGCCAAACACCTGCCGAACATATCCCGGTGACTCGACCATCCGCCACCGGCCCGCTTGCCAACCTGGGAAGCGCCCCAATACCGCCTCCAACAGGCTGGACTTGCCAGTGCCGTTGTCACCCACTAGCGCGATGCGCTCCCCGGCGTGCGCTTCAAGGAATACGTTTTCAAGAATGGGCGACGCGTACCCGAAACTCCCGCCTTCCACCCGGAGCACCGGGCCGGTACCGCACCGCACATGATTCCAGGTATGCCGGAGCAGGTGTGCATCCCGGGGGGCCTGCAGCACTTCACCTGACCGTTGCCAGTGCTCCAACCGCTTCTCCCGGGACAGAGCCTTCTTAGCCACCTTCTTGGCATAGCGGCGCTGACCGGAATCAATCGTGCCCCGCTCCACGCTCCGCGCATGCTCTTTCGTCTCCCGGATGTCGGCCTCCAACCGGGCGATTTGCTGCTGTTGCTGTCCGTACCGCCGTTGATAGGCGGCCCGTTCCTGTTCGCATTGCCTCAGGTACGCCGAGGGCGTGGCGTCCACGGATCGGAACTCGCCCGGCGCGACGTGCCAGGTCTGGGTAGCCACCGCATCGAGAAAGTCCAAGTCGTGGCTGACACAAATCACCGCGAGTCCAGGCTTACGCCTCAGCCATTCGGCTAACTGCCGCCGATGGGACAAATCTAAGTGACGGGTGGGTTCATCCAGAACCAGAAGGGCCGGATCGGACACTAGGGCGCGGGTCAATTCTGTCCACATCGCTTGACCCCAGGACTCCCCGTTCGCTTCGGGATCCATCACGCACCGCACGGGCTCAAAGTCCCGCCGGATGTGGCCCGCCGAAGGCTCCAAGCTGCCAAGGATCAGTTTCAACAGGGTGGACTTGCCAGCGCCGTTGGGACCAATCACAGCCACCCGCTCCCCGGGTGACATGGTGGCGCTCACATTCTCGAAAAGCCAGGGCTGGTCAGCATACTGGAAAGACATCTTAGACAGCACGATACGCATAAAAAAATCACCCCTTCATCGTACCGGGGCGACTCTCAATAGGATCGTCCCCCGAATCAGCAGACAGTGGGTGTCTTCTTCAACGGAAGCGACCTCCTTTAATCCTCGAATGGGGCCATCATAGCAGAAGCCCGCCGGGCGCACAAGCCTCCGGCGGGCATTTCCGTTCCTAACGAATACCTTCGATGTGTCCCGCGTCATCCACCGTGACGTGGTATGCCTGGGGGTCTTTGGGCAGACCCGGCATCCGGATCATGTCGCCAGCCAGTGGGACGACATAGCCGGCGCCGCGCGCCAAGGCAATATCCCGCACGTGCAGCACAAAACCCTGCGGACGGCCCAACAAGGCCGGGTTGTCGCTCAACGAGTACTGTGTCTTGGCAATGCAGACCCGCAAGTCTTCTTCTCCCCATTTTTCCAACCGGGCCAGCGCTTGCTGGGCACTAGGCGCGAATTCCACCCCCGATGCCCCGTAAATCCGGGTCGCAATCCGTTCCACCTTCTCTTGGATTCCAAGATCCTTTTCGTAAAGCGGACGATAATCCGAGGTGCCGCGCGCGAGCGTTTCCTGGATGAGGCGGGCCAACTCCTCGCCACCGGCGCCGCCCTGCCCAAACACATCCGCTGCTGCCGCCGGCACGCCTGCCGTCGCCAACTTGTCTAACGTCCAGCGGATTTCGGCGGCGTCATCGTCGGCCCGCCGATTAATCCCCACCAGCACCGGAAGACCGAATTGGCGCAGGTTTTCGATGTGCTTCCAGAGGTTTTCCATGCCCCGGGCCAAGGCCTCGGAATCGGGTTTGGCCATGTCTCGCAACGGCTGGCCCCCGTGATGGCGCAGGGCCCGCAGCGTGACAACCACCAGCGCCAGGTCCGGATGCAAGTCGGCTTCCGGGGCTTTGATGTCGAGAAACTTCTCCGCCCCCAGATCTGCGCCGAAACCTGCTTCCGTAATCACCACATCCGAATGCCGCAAGCCGGCTTCCGTGGCAATGATGCTGTTGCATCCGTGCGCAATGTTGGCAAAGGGACCACCGTGCATAATCACTGGGGTATGTTCGGTCGTTTGCACCAAGTTCGGCATGAGCGCATCCGTCAGTAGCGCCGCCAGCGCATCTTGGACGTGCAAATCATCCACCGTGACAAAGCCGGCTGGCGTTTGAGCAATAATCATGCGTCCCAGCCGGCGCTTCAGATCATCCAGGTCCCGGGCCATGGTGAGCACGGCCATGACTTCGGAAGCGGCAGTAATGTCAAACCCCGTTTCCCGCATCACACCTTGCCCAGCGCCGCCCAAACCGATCACGATATGCCGGAGTGCCCGGTCGTTGACATCCATCACCCGGCGCCACGTCACACGGTTGGGATTCATCTTGAGCCGGGTGCCGTGGTAGAGTTCGTTATCGATGAGAGCGGCCAGCAGGTTGTGGGCCGCTGTAATGGCGTGAAAGTCGCCGGTAAAGTGAAGGTTGATATCGGTATCCGGCAGGACCTGGGATGCACCTCCCCCAGTCGCCCCGCCTTTCATTCCAAAGGTCGGCCCCAGCGACGGCTCGCGGAGTACCGCGGTCGCAGCGACACCCAACCGCCTGAGGGCCTGGGCCATGCCCACCGACATCGTAGTCTTCCCCTCTCCGGCAGGCGTCGGGTTGATGGATGTCATCAGCACCAAACGCGCGCGCCGAGGGGAACGATAGACGCTTTCAAGAGGGATTTTCGCTTTGTGAGGTCCTAGTTGAATAATATCGGACGAAACAAGGCCGAGTTTCTCGGCTACTTCTGCAATCGGACGTAATGCCTGCATAGGTCAGCGCCTCCAGCTAAGATGTACTGGCTAAAGTTACTATACCGTAACTCTCCCATTACCGTGCCTCTTAATGTCAGTCGCCACTGGCCTGGCTTTGGATCATCCAACCAGGATAGAGCGCCTTTGGCTCGGTCATCGCTGTTAAGCGGTCTCGATCAGCCGGGGCCAGGGTCAACTCGGCCGCTCGCAGATTGTCCTCCAACTGTTGGGCTTTCCGCGCACCGACCAGCACCGACGACACCCCCGGTCGATCCTTCACCCAGGCTAGGCTGACGGCGGCCATGGAGACGTGAAGGCGCCCGGCCGCCTCTCCCAACGGCTCTAAAAGATGAAGACCCGCCTCCACCGCGAATGGTGGGAAACTGGATGACAAGTCCCGGATCCTGGCTTCGGGGACCTCCGCGCCGCGTCGGTACTTGCCGCTGAGAAATCCACCGGAAAGCGGGCTCCACACGATCAGCCCCAGCCCCAGATCGGGGGCTGCCGGCACCACCTCGTGCTCAATGTCGCGATTGACGAGCGAATAGTGCATCTGCGCGGACGCAAACGGTTCCATGCGGCGCTCCTTCTGAAGGGTAACGGCCTTGGCCATTTGCCAGGCGGCAAAGTTAGACATGCCGATGTAGCGGACCCATCCTTGCCGGACAAAGGTCTCCAGTGTCTCCAGCGTCTCCTGTATCGGCACCTCGGCATCAAACCCATGCAACTGGTACAAGTCGATGTAGTCCGTCTTAAGACGCCTCAAACTTCCGTGCAGGGCGTCATAGAGATGCTTGCGGGATAATCCCGTCTGATGGACGCCCGGACCCATGCGGGATCGCGCCTTGGTAGCCACCACCACCTCGTGGCGGCGCGGCCCGAGTGCCCTGCCCAGCATCTCCTCCGACTCCCCTAAGGCGTAGACATCGGCCGTGTCGAAAAAATTGACACCATAATCCAGGGCCATCGCGACCATTCTGTCAGCCCCGGGCTGATCGACCCCGCCCAGTCCCCACTGATTGTTGCCAAACGTCATGGTGCCTAACCCCAACACAGATACCTTTAGCCCACTCCGGCCTAAGTTCCGGTATTGCATGCAACCCCGTCCTTTCTTCCATCGCCTCTCCTATTTAACGCAGAAAAAAGAGCCCCGTGCCATCGCCGGGGCTCCCAGGGCTTTGCCTAATGCGGTGATACCGAGTTTGATTGGCGGTTCGGTTTAGAAATTTGGCTGAGGGCCGCGCCGCTCTCGCTCACATAGATGTGAACGCGGGCTAGGTCGGCGATGGCCAAAATGCCTGTCAGCGCACCCTGATCCACGACCGGCAAGCGCCGCACCTGATTTTCAGCCATGATGTCCGCTGCCTCTCGCGCATCGGTGCTGGGCTTAACCGTGACAACCTGAGTGGTCATGCATTGTTCCACCTTGGCATCGGGCCCTTGGTTCCTAGCCACCGCCTTAATCACGATATCCCGGTCGGTCAGCATGCCCACCACGCGTCCCTGGTCGGTGACAGGGACACTGCCGCAATCCACGGACTCCATAATTTCGGCAGCCTTCTTAACTGGGTCGGACGGGGCAACCGACCGGACGTTTTTGGTCATAATCTCCTGCACGTTCATGCATCTCTCTCCTGACTCGGAAGTTTCCGGTACCCTGTCAGGGTGCGTCGCGCAGCGGCCACTTATGCGCGCCGCGCACCCGGTCGGTAGTGTTCCATGCTCTCCCACACCCAGTTTCGAAAGGCGGCGGCGTCGACAGAGACGGCCACCCGGACCGGAGGCCGTTTTAGATCGACCGGGCTCACCACAACCGTTCCGCGCAGCGGGCCTTCGCGCACCACGGCTAAAGGCAGTTCTTGCCACGTAAAGAACTCCGGCCGGGCCACGGCCGCGACGGCCACCACATCGTCAATCGGAAAGGCCCCCGGGTCGCCCCCTTCCCCGCGCGATCGCTCCGAGTAGAAACTCAGCATCCGGCTGAGCATCTCCCCCACCCGCCCATACTGGCTCAGGCGCTTCAAGTCGGCTATCGGAATGAGCGCCGTGTGGCAGACGTTGATGCCAATCAACTGCACGCGCTTCCCCCAGTGGAATACGAGGTCGGCTGCTTGGGGATCCACGTAGACATTAAACTCTTGGGCTTTGTCCAGTTGAGTGCCTGGCAACGCGCCGCACATGAGCGTAACCGACGCGAAACGGTCAGCCAGCTCCGGATGCGCCAACAGCGCCACCCCCAAGTTCGTCAGGGGTCCCGTGGCGATCAAGTGCGTTTGTTGTAACGCCTCGGGATGAGACGCCCACCAGTTCCACACCCGCACCGTCCCAACGGGCACCTCCTCGGCCCCGCCGCCCTCCCACGCGCCCACCCCGCCTTCGCCATGAAATTCGCGCGCGGTCACAAGCGGGGTGAGCAACGGGTGGTCGGCCCCCGGGATGATGGGCGGGGCCTGCTCACCGATCACGGACATAATCCGCTTGGCATTGCCAAACGTATTCGCCAGCGGGACGTTGCCAGCCACTGTGGAAATACCCTGAACGTCGCACTGGCTCATTCCCACCACGAGCGCCCAACTATCGTCAATGCCGGGATCCATGTCCAGCCACACTCTGGGTTTATCCGAAATCGTCACCACCTGCCTCAACAAGATAGAAGAACGCCAGCAGTGTGCCCCATTTGCCCGCGAGACTTGTACTGCAGCCTTGCCCCGGCGATGCTCGGGGCGATATTTTGGTATGATACCAAGGAGAGATGAGCGTGAAGGGGTGTCGCATGCGCGTTTTGATGATTTCCAAGGCCTGTGTTACGGCATCCTATCGGTCAAAGCTTGTGCATCTCAACAAGTTTGACGATGTGTCGATGGGCCTGGTGGTTCCGGACCGCTGGGATAACCTCCCTTATGAAGCGGACCCCACGGACACCACCTATCCCATCTATAAGACGCCGATTCCGTTTAACGGCCGAAACCATTTCCACTGGTATCCGGAGCTGCCCCGCTACATCGCCGACTTTAAACCGGACCTCATACACATCGATGAGGAACATTACAGCTACGTCACGGCCCGCGCGGCCGCTGTGGGCCGGCGCATGGGCATCGCGACCATATTTTTCACCTGGCAAAACATCTATAAGGACTACCCCTGGCCCTTCTCGGCCATTGAGCGCGGCGTGTTCAAAAGGACTCGGGCCGCCATCGCGGGCAATCGCGAAGCGGAATCGGTTCTACGCCAGAAGGGCTATGACAAGCCGGTGGTGGTAATTCCCCAGTTCGGCACCGATCTGGCCCTGTTTGGCCCACGCAATCGCCAAGCCATTCGCCAGTCGTACGGGGTCCGTACTGACTTTACGGTGGGTTACGTCGGGCGCCTCATCGAGGAAAAGGGCATCGGCGACTTGCTGCAGGCCATGGCCCCCATCATGCACGAACACCCCAGCGTGGGATTGGTCATCGTCGGGCGCGGACCGTATCAGGACGCGGTCAAGGCTTGGCAGCAGCGGGAAAAGCTTGCTGATCGGGTGGTGGACGTGCCCTGGGTGTCGTCAGACGCAATGGGAGATGTGATGAATCTCATGGACGTGCTGGTTCTTCCCTCCCATACCACCAGCCGTTGGAAAGAACAGTTCGGCCGCGTCTTGACGGAAGCCATGGCTTGCAGCGATGTGGTGGTCGGATCCGACAGCGGCGAGATTCCGCACGTGATTGGCGACGCTGGACTCGTGTACCACGAGGGCGATGCGTCCGCCTTGGAGCAATCGTTACGCACGCTGCAGAGCGATCCCGCGCTGTTTGACGAGTTAGCCCGGCGGGGTATCCGCCGTGTAGCCGACCACTTTACTCAAGAGGCCATCGCACAAAAGACACATGATTTTTATCGCTCAGTTTTAGGAGGTTGACGGGATATGAACGTGGCAGTGTTTGGCGCTGGATATGTAGGGCTGGTGACCGGCGCAGTTCTCGCTGACTTGGGCCACCAGGTGACGCTTATCGAGGTTTCCCCGGAGAAGATCAACGCCATCCGGGAAGGACGGTCCCCGATTTTTGAGGAGGGCTTAGACGCGCTCTTAGGCCGCACCCTGGCCAAGCAAACGCTGTCGATTACCGATCACCCGCAAGAGGGCGTCCAGGATGCGGATGTCATCTTCGTGGCTGTGGGGACCCCACCCCTCCCAGACGGCGAGGCAGACTTGCGCTATGTGCGCCAGGCGGCCCTCTCCATTGGACGCAGTCTCACCGGAGATCGGCAGCAGGTCATTGTCAACAAGGCGACCGTGCCCATTGGGTCCGCCAACTTAGTCGAAGTCTGGATCCAGGATGGATACCGCGAAGGTCATGGGGGCGTTCCCCCCCAAGAGTGGTATGCGGTGGCGTCCAATCCCGAATTCTTACGCGAAGGCACGGCCATTCATGACACGCTGTATCCCGACCGCATCGTCCTCGGCGCCGACCAGGAGTGGGCTCTCGAGCGGCTCAAGGCCCTCTACGAACCCATTCTCGGGCAAACATTCCCGGCCCCGCCCGAGGCACCCCGGCCGCATGGCGTCACGGAGGTCCCGGTGGTGGTGACCGACCGCATTTCGTCCGAAATGATTAAGTACGCCGCCAACGCCTTTCTGGCCACCAAGATCTCCTTTGCTAACGAAATCGCCAATATTTCTGAGCGCGTGGGCGCCGACATCGTCGAGGTGATGCGCGGCATCGGACTCGACACGCGGATCGGCGGCCGGTTTCTCCAAGCCGGTATCGGCTGGGGCGGCAGTTGCTTTGGCAAGGACTTGTCCGCCCTCACCGTGACGGCCGAAGAATATGGATATCGGCCCCGGCTACTGCACGCCACGCGCGATGTCAATGGGGACCAGCGCCTCTTGGCGGTCAAACGGCTCCAAGAGGAGTTGAAAACCGTCAAAGGCCGCCGGGTCGCCGTATGGGGACTGGCTTTCAAACCCGGCACGGATGATCTGCGGGATGCCCCAGCCTTGGCCATCATCGACGAATTGCTGCGACTGGGAGCGCGGGTCCAAGTGTACGATCCCATCGCTATGAACAATCTGAAGCGGCAGTATCCCGAGCTGGAAGTGGAGTACCGCGAAACGGCCGAAGACGCGCTGGATGGCGCAGATGCCCTGATTCTGGCCACCGAGTGGCCCGAATTCCGGGATATCCCGCTTAGCCGCATCGAAGCGCATCTAGGCCGCGGTGTGATTATCGACGGCCGCAACCTGTGGGATCCCGAGGAAGCTCGCCGAGCCGGCCTCAAATACCGCGCCATTGGACGCTAGCAGACTCAAAGGAGTGTATGACGTGAAGCATGCAGTTGTGACCGGCGGCGCCGGATTTATCGGAAGCCACCTCGTCGACCGACTCGTCTCGGAAGGCTTCGCCGTGTGGGTGTTGGACAACCTGGCAACGGGTTCATGGGACAACTTAGCTCAGCATCCTGACCAGACGGTACACCGAATTTTCGCCGACGTATCCGAACCATGGAACATGGATGCCCTGCCCGGCTCCATCGACGTCGTCTTCCACCTGGCTTCTCCGGCGTCACCCGTCCATTATCGCCGCCTCGCGGTCGAGACCCTGATGGTCAACTCGCAGGGAACCAAACACGCCCTGGACGCGGCGCGCCGTTACCAGGCCCGGTTTCTGCTGGCCTCGACGTCTGAATCGTATGGCGACCCCACCGTCTCACCGCAGCCTGAAAGCTATTGGGGACATGTCAACCCAGTCGGTCCGCGCTCCTGTTATGACGAGAGCAAGCGCTTTGGCGAGGCCCTGACCGCCGAGTATGTGCGCAGCTACGGCCTGGATGCCCGCATCCTGCGCTTCTTCAACTGCTATGGCCCCCGCATGCAGTCTGAGGACGGCCGCGTTGTGCCCAATTTCGTGCGCCAGGCCCTAGCTGGGCAACCCTTGACCGTATATGGGGACGGGCATCAAACCCGCTCCTTCTGCTATGTATCCGACGAGGTCGACGCCATCTGGCGGGCGGCGGTGACGGACAACCTGGCCGGTGAGATAATCAACATCGGCAATCCTGAGGAGCGCACGATCCTTAACTTTGCGGAAGCAGTGGCCGCCATCGCCGGCATTCCGCTCACCGTAGAACCGCGCCCCTTGCCGCCCGACGACCCGACCAACCGCTGCCCGGACATCACCAAGGCCCGCACCCTGCTAGGGTGGGAGCCGCAGGTCGGGCTCGAGGAAGGTTTGAAGGCTACATTCGCGTACTTCCGCGGACAGTCCCCGAACTAACCACTTCCAAACGTCGCCCGGGTCCAATCTGGCAGCCTCTCCTCCAACATCCGCAGGCCCGGCTCGGCATCCCTATTCAGCCTCCCCTGCCTGGCCCAATCCAGGAACTCCAGCGCCGTCCACCACTTGGCCACCGCCAGGAGCCGCGCCAAACGGGGCGCTGGCCCAGCCCGTGGCCGCACGGTGCAGTATGCCTCCGCCAACTCGCGAAACGCGTTCGCCTCGGGCAGCCCCGGCAGCAGAATGGCCAGGTCGACGGCGGGGTG
>JAJZBJ010000059.1 GCA_021798975.1 Bacillota bacterium
CGCCGTACCTTTCAACCCGGTCCACACGCTGGGGGCATACACCGGCATTACCGGCGGCATCATCGAGGCCGTGGGACTGGCGCTATCCTACCTGTTCGGCTGGACCGTATTTGGTTCGGACTACACTCGCTACCTGCCGAAGAGCACCAAACCGGCTGCTATTTTCGCCAATGCGGCCTCCTCCAACTTCATCGCGGCGCTTTGGCTGGAACTCGTGGGCGTGGCGCTAGCCACGGTCTTTCCGGCAGCGGCCAATGGCAACCCGATTGGTCTCTTGACGGGGATTCATCCGCACTTTCTGGTCGACCTTACCCTGTTGGCCGTCATGTTTGGCACGGTGACCGCAAACGTGCTGAATATCTATTCCGGGTCGCTGTCTGCTTTGGTCATCCAGGTGCCCATCAAGCGTTGGATGGCGGCTATCGCGGTCGGCATTGTTGGTGCCATCGTGGCCTATGTTGGGCACAAGGCTTATTATTTGGACTTCGAGAACTTCTTGTTCCTGTTAGCCTATTGGTTATCTCCGTGGGCTGCCGTGGTGCTGGTGGACTACTTCCTCATTAACAAGGGCCAGTATCCAGAATCGCTCTTCTATAACCCCAAGCGGCTCTTCAACCGCGGTCTCTGGGCGTGGCTGATTGGCATCGTGGTGTCCGTTCCGTTCTTCAACCAGTCGCTCTATGTGGGACCCATCGCGAACCACTACGGCCACTTGGGCGACATCTCCTACTATGTCAGCTTTGTCGTCGCCGGTCTCGTCTATTTGCTGATTGGCAAGCGCCAAGCCGAAGTCTAGATCCCTAGCCGGCCGGAGAAGGAGCCAGTCCCACGGACTGGCTCCTTCTCGCTCTTGCGGTGCTGTTGTAAAATATCTTCGAATCGTTTGTAGGGAGGAACCTGTGTGCAGATCCGGGCCTATCGTCCCCAGCATGACTTCCGGGCGCTGTTGGATGCGCAATGTGATCTCTATCAATTAAATTTCCCCCGGTTTATCTGCACGCCGGTATTCCTGGCTGACCAGGCTCAGCGACTCCGGGTGGCAGGCCGTCGGCCCTTGGAAAACGGTATCTTCATTTTGGACGATAATGGCGCCATGGCCGGATTTGTTTGGGTGGCCGTGCGGATGGATCTGCAGGGGGCCTACGGCTCCGTGGACCAGGTGTATCTCAAGCCCCAATACCGACGGCAAGGGCTGGGCAGTCTCTTGATGCAGGCCGCCGAAGATTTCGTCCGGCGGCAGGGCCTTAAAATAGCCCGTCTTTATGTGACGCAGGAGAACCATGACGCCGTCCGCTTATATGAGCGCAGCGGCTATGCTGTGACCCGCTATGAGATGGAGCGGCCGCTATAGTCTGCGCCGCCGTTCCATGAGCCAGCAATCCTCCCAAACCCCTTCATGATATTCACTGTGGATAAGCCGCTTGATGATGACAAATCCGGATTTTTGGTAGACGTGTACAGCGCGGGTGTTGGCGACGCGCGGGTCGAGGACCACCCGGTCGGCGCCCCAATGGTCCAGCAGGGCGTCCGATGCGACCCGGGTTAACTGTGTGCCGATGCCATGGCCCCACAGGGATGTTTCGCCCAGAAACATGTCCATGCCGACGCTCTTTTGGGCCGCCGGGAATCCGAATCGTGCCGCATCCCCAGGCTCGAGCGGATATACCTGCAGGAATCCAGCCGGTGCATGCTGCCACTCTACCAGGCAGCCTTGCTCGGGATAGCCGGTTTTGCTCAGATAGTGCTCCCGGATGCGCTCCCAGGTCCCCGGGGTGTCGCGCCCATCATAGAACGCTAACACCGCAGGGTCATTGAGCCAGCGGTGCAGATGGCGGCCGTCCCCCGGTGCCAGGGGACGAATCGAGAGAAGCCCTTCAGCGGCCGAAAAGCCTGCCAGCATCTTACAAACCCTCTTCGAGGCGGCGGACCCGTTCCCGGATGACTGCTTGATCGGATTCGTGCAGGTGCGGCAGGTTGGCGTCCACCAGCGTCCGTAAGCTGGCGGCAGCGGTGTGGAATAACTGGCGCGCCAGTTCCGAATCCCAGCGGGCGGGTTGGTATCCGGAGATGCCGGGATGCTCCGAGGCTCGAAGTCCGTCCTGGGCCCACTGCCAAATCGCCAGCGGAATTTCTGTTGCCGGAAGAAAACTATCCGGCCCCGGATGTTTCAGGATACGGCGGAACGCCATGGCATCGGCCGAAGACAGGCTGAGAAGTTCCGCGCGCCCGCGTTGAGCCAGGGCGATCTGGTCTCCCAGATCAAGCTCCGGATCGCGTTTTTGGGCCAAGCCGGCCACCATTTCCACGAGCGCCCAGCCTTGGGCGCACACCAGGGCGGCCACGCTGCCGCCGGCCCATACGGGCGTGGGCCGCGCAACGAGGGACAGCCAATCATTGAGTGAAATGGGGGTGGGAATCTCAGGCATCGGTACGCCTCCTCGAATGCCATGGTACAGGTGGTGGCCTCGTCGTGGCAATTCCTCCCGCAGGTCGACTCCGCGCGTTCTTTCAGAATATCGGGTCCATAGACAGGCCGTCCCGCCACGCAGGTGGCGGGACGGGGTTTAGATCAGGCCGTTGTCTACGGGATCGATGGGGAGGTGTTGGCCGGCGAGGGCATGGTAATGGCGTGATTCGGTTCCTGACCCAAGGTGACCGACTTGGTGAGAGTGGTTCCGTTGCGGTTGATGGTCAGCGCGACCGATTGTCCCACTCTATGCTGTTCCACCGCCACCTGCAACGCTTTCGCCGAGGTGACCGGCTTGCCGTTAACGGCGGTCACGATGTCGCCCGGCTTTAAGCCCGCCTGAGATGCCGGGCTGTTGGGTTCGACATACGCGATGAGGACGCCGCTTGCGGTCGACAGGTTGTACTCCCGCTTAAGCGTGGGGTTGTCGGTGCTGATAAAGACCCCCAGCCACGGGCGCGAGACATGTCCGGTTTTCATGAGCTGCGGCACGATGGCGTCGACCGTCGAGGTGGGAATGGCAAAGCCAATGCCTTGACCCTGCGTGGAGACGGCGGTGTTGATGCCGACGACCTGTCCTGCCAAGTTTAAGAGCGGACCCCCGCTGTTTCCGGGATTGATGGCGGCCGATGTTTGCAAGAGGTTGGTGTAGTTTCGGGATCCAATCGTGAGCGGACGGCCTTTGGCGCTGATGACGCCCACCGTGACGGTGTCGTTGAGGTCATAGGGATTGCCAATGGCGATGACCCAGGCGCCGGCCGGCGTCTTGTTGGAATTGCCAAGCGCCAACGTCGGCATGGCCTTTGGTGCGTTGATTTTCAGCACCGCCAAGTCAGTTTGGTAATCCGCGCCCACAATCTTGGCCGCAAAGGGCTTGGGATATCCTTTAACGGTGACTTCCACATTGCTGGCGCCATTGATGACGTGGTCGTTCGTGATGATGTAACCTTGCGAATTAAAGAAGAAGCCGGTGCCAATATCGGTTTGGATCTGTGTTTGGGGCACGACGCCCTGGCCTCCGAACAGCGATCCGAAAAATGGGTTAAAGTACGGCGAACTGTTGACGTTCACCTTGGTCTTGACCGTGGCGGTAATCTTAACAATCGCCGGACTAACGCGCTTGACCACATTCGATACCGTATCAGGGCCCATCGGCAGGGTCGTGGGAGCAGAGGCCACGGTGGCATACTGATTGATGTTGGCGGACGCGTTTTCTTGCGCCTGAGCCCCCGGATTCAACTGATTGTATGTGTAGACTCCTCCGCCCACCGCGCCGGCGCCGACCGCGAAGCCGACCACGGCAGCGGCGAGGGTGCGTTGCATGCTGGCCATACGGTGCCTCCCAACGTAAAATTTTTCTGTAGTGTATCCCCAAGATGTTACAAATACGTTACGATCGTCATAACTCGCGGATTTTCGGGACCGATCTGGCGGCGCGCGGATTCGGCAGCTGGATGAGTTCCCAACGCAAAGGGTGAGTATCGTGAGTGAAGTCTGGATCGTAGATGACGACCCCGCCGTTCTTGCGCTTGTGACCACAGCGCTGGAGCGACTCGGCGCCGCGGTGCGGCCCTTCTCAATGGTGTCAGCGGTTGTCGAAGCGCTGGCCTCCAGCCCACCGCCGGATGTGTGTCTGGCCGATTGGTCGATTGCCGATGGACCTATTCTGCGGGCGTTGCCCCTGATGCCCCGCACCCGCATTGTGGTGATGTCAGGCAACCCTGCGGCCGAAGTAGGCCTGCCGGAGAATGTTGAATGGCTGCCGAAGCCCTTTCGGTTGGCCAATTTGAGCCGTCTTGTGGAGACGGTGGAGTCTGAGTTGCGCCCCTGACGGCTTTGTGCTAGGATGCCCAGGAGAATTCTGGATCAGCCCACGCATAGCCGTTGTGGTTAGACTTTGTGAGGCGAGGGTACTCTAGGAACACCCCCGGTTGACGTGCGAAACCCTACACTTTCTCAGTTCAATTTCACACCCTTTGGAGGCAATTATGGAGCGCGAGCTGGCGCTGGAGTTTGTGCGGGTGACCGAAGCTGCCGCCATTCAGGCGGGGCGGTTAATGGGCCGCGGCGACAAAAACGGCGCGGACAAACTAGCGGTCGACGCAATGCGTGCCATGCTGGATACCGTCGATATCCGCGGTACGGTCGTCATCGGCGAGGGCGAGATGGACGAAGCGCCGATGCTCTATATCGGGGAAGAAATCGGCGGGGGCCACGGAGAGCCGGTCGATATTGCAGTTGATCCGTTGGAAGGCACCAATTTGGTATCTAAGGGACTTCCCGGCGCTATCGCGGTGATGGCGGTCGCACCGCGCGGCCACCTCTTGCACGCGCCGGATATGTATATGGAGAAAATCGTGACCGGACCCGCGGGCCGCGGCGCCATCTCGCTGGACGCCCCGATTGAAGACAATTTGCGGGCACTGGCCAAGCGGTTGGAAAAGCCTGTCGAAGATTTGACGGCCGTCCTGTTAGACCGCGAACGCCATCAGGAGCTCATTCGCCGCATCCGCGACACCGGGGCCCGGATCCGCCTCATTACCGACGGCGATGTGTCGCCGGCACTGGCAGCCTGCGTGCCCGATTCCGGCATTGACTTGCTGGTTGGCTCCGGCGGTGCGCCGGAAGGTGTCATTGCCGCTGCGGCGGTGAAATGCCTGGGCGGTGAAATGCAGGCCCGGCTTTTGCCGGAAGACGCCGCGCAAGAACAGCGCGTGCGGGATATGGGATTGGCTGACCCGCGCCAGCTTCTCAGGCTGGACGATTTGGTGAGAGGCGACGACGTGCTGTATGTGGCTACCGCCATCACCGACACCGACCTCTTGGACGGTGTGCAGTATGGACCCCAATTTTGCTCGACCCATAGCGTGGTGATGCGTTCGCTCACCGGTACGGTGCGGTTTGTTCGTGCAGATCATCAACTGAACCGCAAGTGGCCGGAAGGGCGTCCTGTGACCCATTTGAGGAGGAAAAATTAGACTTTATGGCCGATGATCTGAAGGAGAGCCCATCTAGCGCTCCCAAGCGCCCCCGGCGCTCCCGCACCGCCAAGGCAGGCGCTGCGGCACCCGCCGATACCGCCGTCCCACAAGAGACTTCCGAGACCCAAGCTCCTGCCAAACGTCCGCGCCGGACCCGCGCCGCATCCACGGATGCGCCGTCTGCCCCAGCGCGCGGGCGCCAGCGGACCAAAGCCGACACCGCGCCGCCCATGCAAGTGGACGTCGCGTCCCCGATGCCATACGCTGACGCTCCGGCGGCCAACGCGTCATCCAACGTGACCGAGGGCGAGACGTTGCCGAGTCCCAAACGGCCTCGGAAACCGTCGGCAAGCAAACGGCGCCCCAAGGCGTCCGATATTTCGGAGACGGCCGCGGCCGAATCCGTCGAATCTCGCCACACGGCTGTCGAGACAGCCCCACCCCCTGTTGAGGCTGCCCAGAATGCGGTCGCGGTGGAACCGGCGACGCCCGTTAAGACAGAGTCCGCGTTAATGCCAGCCCCGCCGCGCTTGGCGCCCGCTCCGCGTCCCGCCGAGAATGAAGCGGCCGGGGCCCCTGCTGCCAACGGACAGCCTAACCGTCCCCGTGACAATCGCCGACCGGACATGAATCACCGCGGCAACAACAATAACAACAATAACAATGCGGCGCGACGCGACATTCCCAAGCAGCGCGAAAATTCCTTCACCATGGCGCAATTGGATGCCATGACGCTGCTCGATCTGTACAAACTGGCGCGCCAGTTCAACATCGAAAATTTCCGCCAATACAAGAAGGGCGAACTGATTTGGGAAATCCTGCGGGCCCGCACCCATAAAGATGGATTTGTCTTTGTGCAAGGGCTGCTCGACATTGTCGGGGACTATGGGTTTCTCCGGCCCACCGACTTTCAACGCAGCCGGGAAGACGTGTACGTGTCGGCGTCGCAGATCCGCCGTTTTGACCTCAGAGCCGGGGACCAAGTCTCGGGCCAGGCACGGCCGCCCAAAGATGGCGAACGGTATTTCGCACTGCTGCGGGTGGAGGCCGTCAATGGCCTCTCGCCGGAGAAATCTGCCGAGCGGCCGGACTTTGACGGCCTCACCCCCATTTTCCCAGATTCACGCTTTCGGCTGGAGACCTCGCGCGAGGATTTGGCCTGCCGCTTAGTCGACATTGTCGCTCCCATTGGCCGCGGCCAGCGCGGACTCATCGTGGCGCCGCCCAAGGCCGGTAAAACGGTGTTGCTGAAGAAACTGGCCAACGCAATCGCCCAAAATAGCCCGGAGACGCACCTGATGGTCTTGCTCATCGATGAGCGCCCGGAAGAAGTGACGGATATGGAGCGCTCGGTTCGGGGCGAAGTGGCCAGCTCCACGTTTGACGAGCCCCCGGAAGATCACATCCGCGTGGCGGAGATGGTGTTGGAACGGGCTAAACGGTTGGTCGAAATGGGCCGGGATGTGGTGATTCTTCTGGACTCGATTACCCGGTTGGCGCGCGCGTACAACCTGACCATCCCGGCCTCCGGGCGGACGCTCTCGGGTGGTATGGATCCGGCTGCACTGCATAAGCCTAAGCGGTTTTTCGGAGCTGCCCGCAAAGTGGAACACGGCGGCAGTTTGACCATCTTGGCCACCGCGCTGGTGGATACCGGCTCGCGCATGGATGACGTGATTTACGAAGAATTTAAGGGCACCGGCAACATGGAACTGCATTTGGATCGGAAGCTGGCTGAACGCCGCACCTTCCCGGCCGTGGATATCAAACGTTCCGGCACTCGCCGCGAAGACTTGCTCATGACCAGCGAAGAGTTGGACATCATTTGGCAGGTTCGCAAGGCGATCCACAACCTCGGCAATCAGGAGGCGACCGAGTTGTTGCTGCAGAACTTGAAGCGGACCCGCTCCAACGCGGAATTCTTCAAGCTGTTCGTGGCGTCTCAAGGAGGCCAGGGCTAAATGGCGGGCGAGCGCGTCCCGGGACGGATCCTCGTCGTCGACGACGACCGCCATATCCGCGAGCTGTGCCGGATGTATCTGGAACATGCCGGATATGTGGTGGACGAAGCCGGCGATGGGGAAGAAGCGCTCGCCAAGGTTGACCACGCGCCCTACGATTTAATGGTGTTGGATCTGATGCTGCCGCGCGTGGACGGGTTTGATGTGCTGTCGGACGTGCGTGGCCGCGACCAGTGGCTGCCCGTGGTTATGCTGACGGCCATGGGCGATGAAGAAGACCGACTGTTGGGTCTGGACATGGGCGCCGATGACTACATGATTAAGCCCTTCAGTCCCAAGGAGTTGGTGGCCCGCGTCAACGCCGTGCTGCGGCGGGTCGTGCAGGGGCCGAAGGCGGGAAACGACTCCCGCATCCATCACCCAGGCCTCTTAATCAATACCGATGAGCGATCCGTGCAAGCCGGCCAAGACACTCTGACACTCACACCACGCGAGTACGACCTGCTTTGCTTTTTAGCCAGCCATCCCAAACAGATTTTCAGTCGGGAACACCTCTTGGACCGCGTGTGGGGGCTCGATTTCGAGGGAGACAGCCGAACCGTGGATGTGCACGTGACGCGGCTGCGTCAGAAGCTGATGGCCAGCTCCTCCCCGTATGACTATCTTGACACCGTATGGGGGCAGGGCTACCGCTTTCAGCCCACGCCGAGGGCATGAACGGGCGTCCCACATTCGCGGATCGAGGAAGGACGTGGCTGAAGACCCTTCCCGGCCAGTTGGTGTTAAGTCATGTGTTTGTGGCCGTGGTGGTTCTGGCCTTTGCGTTAGGCGTCGCCCAGATTACCTTTCGGCAATATCTGGTCAGGACCCAGATAGCCAATGTGGAGCGACAGACTGGGACCATTGCGAAGGTCTTGGAAGGCTATTTTACGACGGTAGGCCCCTATGGCCAGACCTCGTACCAAATCGCCGTTGAGGCGTTGGCCAGTGCCTTGAATGCCCAAGTATACGTCTATGATGCCCAGTCCGGCACCCGGATTTTTCAGTGGCCGCAAACACAGAAGCCCCTGGCTCCCATACCGAATGCGGCATTTTCACAGGTGCTGGAGTATGGGCGGGCGTATCACCACCGAGTCGACCCGAACCTTGCGGTCGTGGGAGTACCCGTGCTGGAAGGTCGTCGGAATGTCGCGGGCGGTGTGTTTCTTGAGTCGCCCTTGTCGTTAACCCATAAGACGGCTAACTCGCTCTTGGGATTGCTCTTTTTCGCCGAGTTGATGGCCGTGGTTCTGGTCGGGGCCTTGGCCTACGCCATTGCCCGCCAGTTGTCGAAGCCCCTCGATAATCTCCGCCAAGTCGTGGCTCAATCGGGCGAACCCAGCTCAGATCGGGCGGTCGAGGGTGCGGGACCGCTGGAAGTTCAAGCGCTGGCCCGCGAGTTCAATCGGCTGGAGGACCGCATCGACGCACAGGTGGCGCAACTGACCCGCGAGGCTGAATCGCGCGATGCTCTGATGGCGCACGTGGCGCATGACTTGAGAACGCCCTTGACGTCGATCCGCGGATTTCTCGAGGCTGTCCGGGATGGATTGGCGACCGGCGAGGCGCACGACCGAGCCGTGGACGTGGCCTGGGAAGAAACCTTGCGCTTGCAGCGGTTAGTGGACCGCCTGCTCAAAGCCACCCGAATCCGCAGTGACACCGTGGCTATGGAACCGGTGTCGGTGCGGGACTGGGTCGAGACCACCTTGGAGCGGGTCGGTCCGGTCCTCCAGCAAAAGCACATTGCGTTGGATTGGGCGCGCAATCAAGACGGGACTATTTTAGGCAACGAGGATTATTTGGTGGAAGCCTTGGTAAACTTGCTGGACAACGCCATTAAATGGTCGCCGGAAGGCGGACGCATTCACATCGAGACTGCTGTGGAAGGCGGCACGATGGTGGTGAGTGTCCAAGACCAAGGACCAGGCATTCCGGAAGAGCTGTTGCCGCGCGTCTTTGAACGGTTTGTCACGGGAGATGCCTCGCGCCAGCAGTCCAGCGGGCTGGGACTCTCCATTGTGGATGAAGTCACGAAGCGCCATCAGGGCACGGTGGCGATCCATTCTGCGCCAGGCGAGGGTACGCGGGTATCGTTGCGTATTCCGAAACACGAATAGCCAGGACTTGCGTTCTCCATACCGGGACTGGTAAAATAGCGCTTGATGTTTTCGTGAGCGGAAGAAGGTGAATCTATGAAGGCGGACATTCATCCCAGTTACCATCGGACCACGGTTACCTGTTCTTGCGGGGCGGTATACCACATCGGGTCCACCCGAGAGAATTTGAAAATTGAAATTTGCGGCCAGTGCCACCCGTTGTACACCGGTCAGCAGCGTATTGTGGACACCGGCGGGCGCGTGGAGCGGTTTAAGAAGCGCTACGGGATGAAATAAACACAAAAACAGAGCCGCGGCTCTGTTTTTTGTTTAACGGCAGTATATTAGGGGCTAAGAGAGAAGAGCGATGGACGACACAATGATTCGCCGACTAGAGTCGGCTAGGGTGCGCTACAGCGAATTGCAGGAGGAGATGGCCAATCCGCAGGTCCTCTCCAATCCCGACCTGGCTCGGAAGTACGGTCAGGAGCTGGCGGAGTGGGAAGAGATTGTGAGCCGCTATGATCAATATCAAAACGCCGAGGAAGAGTGGGAGACCGCTAAGGAGCTCGCGAAGGACGAAGATGCGGAAACCCGCGACTGGGCCCTGGGCGAAGCGGAACGCCTCAGAGCCGACATGGAACGGTTGGACCAGGAGCTCGCGCGGCTTTTGGCGCCGAGTGACCCGAACGACCAAAAGAACGTCATGGTAGAAATTCGCGCGGGCGCCGGCGGGGAAGAGGCCGCGTTGTTCGCCGCTTCGCTGTACCGTATGTATGCGCGCTATGCCGAAGAACACGGATGGCGAACCGAGCTGTTGTCGTCGAGCCCCACTGACATCGGGGGATACAAGGAAGTGACTTTGATGGTAGAAGGGCGGGGAGCTTTCAGCCGTCTCAAATTCGAGAGTGGCGTGCACCGTGTCCAGCGCGTACCGGCCACCGAGGCCCAGGGCCGTATCCATACCTCCACCGTGACGGTGGCGGTTCTGCCCGAGGCGGAGGAGACCGATGTGGTGATTAATCCGGATGATCTCCGAATCGACACCATGCGCGCATCGGGTGCTGGCGGCCAGCATGTGAACAAGACCGAATCGGCTGTCCGGATTACCCACCTGCCGACCAACATGGTCGTGTACTGCCAAGATGAGAAGTCGCAGCTGAAAAACCGGGAAAAGGCCATGCGTGTGCTGCGGGCACGGTTGAAAGATCTGTATGAGTCTGAAGCGCATAATGCGGTGCAAGAAGAGCGTCGATCCCAAGTCGGAACCGGCGATCGATCGGAGCGTATTCGCACCTATAATTTTCCTCAAGGCCGGGTCACCGATCACCGCGTGGGCCTCACCCTCCATCGCATCGAAGCGGTGATGGAAGGGGACTTGGACGAAATTATCGCTGCCCTGGTGGCGCATCAGGAAGAAGAACGGTTGAAAGAGGCTTAAGATGGACTGGCGCCAAGCGTTAAAGGAGACCGCGCTGCAGCTGGAGGGGACAGGTGTGCCCGAGTCCAGCCGGGAGGCGGTTTATTTATTGGAATGGGCCACCGGCCGAAGCTACCACGACTGGATTTGCCAGGACGGGAGCCTAACCGAGGCGGAGGCTTTGCGCCTCCAAGAGGGCGGACGGCGCCGGGCAGCCCGCGAACCGTTGGCATACATCACCGGCCGCCAAGAATTTTTCGGTCTGGATTTGGCGGTGACCCCCGCGGTCCTCGTTCCCAGGCCCGAAACGGAACATTTGGTGGAAGCGGTACTGGACAGTCTTCGGGAGTCGCGTCAGCGGGTGGTGGACGTGGGCACCGGGTCCGGAGCCATTGCGTTGGCCCTGAAGTCTGAACGCCCGTCTTGGGACGTGGTGGGTGTGGACTGGAGTCCCGAGGCGCTGGCTGTGGCGTCGCAGAACGCCTGGCGGTTGAGCCTGCCGGTAACCTGGACCCGCTCAGACCTGCTGGATTCCGTCGGCGGGCGCTTTCACGCCATTGTCGCCAATTTGCCTTATATTGATCCCGATTGGTCTTCGCAAGCGGAGCCGGAACTGCGCTTTGAGCCGCAGGGCGCCCTCTACGCTCCGGATCATGGTCTGGCACTGATGCGGCGGTTAATTCAGGAGGCTGGGGAGCGGTTGGAAGCCGAGGGCCAGATCTTTTTGGAGTGCGGTTTCAATCAAGGGGCAGCGCTCAGCCGGGAGCTGGATCGGGCCGGCTTTGCCGACATCCGTGTGGCCTCGGATTACGCCGGCCATGACCGAGTGGTTTCGGCGCGCTGGCTGTCCCTGGCCGAGGAGGAGGGTTAGGATGGCTGAATATATCAAGCCCGAGGAACTTGCAGCTAGATTAGGCACGGAGAGCGCCCCCCTGGTGGTCGATGTCCGCATCGGCCAAGTCGGACAAATCCCCGGTGCGGTGCATGTCCCAGTGTTGGATTTGGAGGATGAGCCGCAGGATTGGGACAAGAATCGGGACATTGTGGTCTTTTGCCAGTTTGGTAAAGGCGCCAGTGAGTATGCGGCCGAAGTTCTGGAGGAGCAGGGATATCGGCACGTGTGGAAACTGGTGGGCGGCATGGACGGGTGGAATCAGTTTCTCTCCGGTGTTGGCGGTCCAAGCTAGCGAATATACTCCCCCTAAGAACGGGGGCAAAAGTCGTGACGGGACCGCAATGGATGGCTGTCATCGCCCTGGCTGCGTTGTATGCGCTGTTGCTGGGGGACTGGTTTCACCGCGCCTGGGTGGCTCTGGGATTAGCCGCTGCCTTGGTGCTGAGTGGAACCCTGTCGCCGGCTGCGGCCTTTGGGAGCATTGACTGGAACACCATTTTCTTGCTGGCCGGCATGATGATCTGTGTGGCTTGCTTGGGTGATGCCGGTCTTTTCAGCTATTTAGGACGGCGTGCCAAGCACTACGCCAACGGGAAACCGTGGCGGCTTCTTTGGATCTTTTACGTGCTGACGGCCGTGATTTCGGCCTTTTTGGACAATGTCACCACCATCCTGCTTTTAGCGCCTATCCTCATCGAAGCCGCGGAGGAGATGGATCTGGATCCCATACCGCTGTTGTTGGTGCAGGTAATCGCCTCTAACTTGGGGGGAGTCGCCACGTTAGTCGGGGACCCGCCCAATATTCTTATCGGCACCGCCGCCCACCTATCCTTTATGCAGTTCGCGGTCAATCTGGGACCTATTGCGGTTTTGATGCTGGTTTTTTTGGCCTTGCTGCTGCCGGGCCTCGTTCGGCTGACGCCCCGCGCGGGCGGTTCCCAGCGGCTGCGGGGGCCGTCGGCGGCGATCCAGATATCACCGAAGTTGAAAGGGTTGTTGGCCATCATCGGACTGATGCTGGCCGCCTTTGTGCTGCAACGTCAGATCGGGGTGGCGGTAGGCTACATCGCTCTCCTCGGCGCGCTGGCATCAACCCTATACGCCGGGGGGCTCAGGAGCCGCTGGTACCGGCACATCGACTACGGCACCTTGGGGTTTTTTGTCGGGGTCTTTGTACTCGTCGGGGCATTAGAGTCTTCCGGATTTGTGCATTATGTGGTGCAGTGGCTGAGCCGTCCCGGTCTTGGCCCGTGGCTTCCGCTGCTCCTGTTTCTTGGCACCGCCGTATTTTCTGCCTTGCTGGACAACGTGCCCTTGGTTGCTGCGTTAATTCCGGTCTTAGAACGGCTGGCAGGTTCTGGGTCGCACTTTGGGGTAGAATTATGGATAGCGATTGGCTTGGGCGCAGCTGTGGGCGGCAATGCCACCGTCATCGGTGCATCGGCTAATGTGGTCGCGCAAGGTTTGTCCATCGAGCACGGGTACGCACTCAGCTTTACGCGTTTTGCCCGCTTCGGCATGAAAGCAGCGGGGCTCACCGCATTGGTGGGAGCCGCCTATTTGACGGTGCGATTTTAGGAGGCGCTGTGGAGACAATCATTTTGGATACCGGCGATTTGGCACCAGCCGTGGAGGCGCTGAAAGCTGGCCAACTCGTGGCTTTTCCGACCGAGACGGTCTACGGCCTTGGGGCGGATGGCACCAATGCGGCGGCGTGCCGGCGCATTTTCGAGGCCAAGGGCCGTCCGCAGGACAACCCCTTGATTTTGCACGTGCTCGATAAGCCCGCTCTCATGGCCTTGACCCTGGGACCGCTGCCGGCGGCCGCAGCGGCTCTGGTCGAAGCGTTTTGGCCGGGACCCCTGACGGTGGTGGTGCGCGCCAACCCCGACATTCCAGGGGCCGTGCGGGCGGGATTGGATACGGTGGCCGTACGGTCCCCCAGCCACCCGGCGGCACGCGACCTCATCGCAGGATTGGGGCGTCCGATTGCGGCGCCGAGCGCGAACCTCAGCGGGCGGCCGAGTCCGACCGACGCAGGCGCCGTGTGGGAGGATATGGCCGGCCGGATTCCCTATATTGTCGACGGCGGCAGTACCCACGTCGGCCTGGAATCCACCGTGGTTGACTGCACCACGACACCACCGACACTGCTAAGGCCCGGCGGCATCGGGCTGGACATGGTAGCCAGCGTTGTCGGGGAGGTTGCTCAGGCGTCGGGACACGGTCCAGTCCGCGCACCGGGAATGAAGTATCGGCACTACGCTCCGGAAGCCCCGGTCATTTGGCTGGATCGCATCGATCCCGAGGCCGTGCAACCGGCGTTGGCGGAATTGGCCCGGGACTATCCCAAATTGGCCGTTATCGCGCCAGAGCCGCTGCCGCAAGCGGTCCTTGGCGGGCGCCAACGGAGCTTGGGACAGGATGCGGTGACCGCGGCGCACCGGCTATTTCAGGCTATACGCCAATTAGATCAGTTGAAGCCGGACGGTATTGTGATAGTGTGGGAGTCGGAAGACGGTTTGGGATTGGCCGTGAAGAACCGCATTGAAAAAGCGGCAACGACGCGGGTGAGGCTGTGAAAGACGACCTTCAGATATTATTTGTGTGCACCGGCAATACTTGTCGTAGTCCCATGGCTGAAGCCATTTGGCGGGCGATGGGACAGCATGCCGTGGGATCCGCCGGCGTTTCGGCCTGGCCCGGGCAAAGGGCCGCCGCTCACGCCGCGACTGCGGTCGAGCGCTATGGCGGGGCGTTGGATAACCACCGCTCGCGCGACTTGGACGATGTATCGGAAGAGCCCGACCTGGTGCTCACCATGACACGGACTCAGAAGGCACGTGTGTTAGAGCGTCGGCCTGAATGGGCTGAACGCACGTGGGTGCTCACCGAGATGGTGGGCGGGACCGGCGATATTACGGACCCGATTGGGCAAGATTTGGCCGCCTATCAGGCGGTGGCAGACCAATTGTATCGCCTGCTGACTCAGCTTCGGGACAAGTTGGCGAAGGGATTGGACGGCTGACCGTTGGTCGGCCGACACCATCACAAAAAGGAGCGAGAGGTCATGCGGATAGCGGTGGGCGCCGATCATGCCGGCTGGACATTAAAAGAACCGTTGGTGGCGTTTCTCATGGAACGCGGCTGGGACGTGGAGGACTTTGGAACGTTTGGGAATGAATCGGTCGACTATCCCGATTACGCCTTAAAGGTAGCGGAAGCGGTGGCGCGAGGAGACGTAGATCGCGGCCTGTTGTTGTGCGGCAGCGGCCAGGGGATGTGCATGACCGCCAACAAGGTGGCGGGGGTGCGGGCCGCCTTGGCGCATGACGTGGTGTCTGCCCGGTTGTCGCGTGAACATAACGATGCCAATGTGTTGGCCATGGGAGCGCGGTTTGTGGCAGCGCCGATGGCGGAGGAGATTTTGCTGACCTTTCTCTCCACACCGTTTGAGGGTGGGCGCCATGTTCGCCGGGTGGAAAAGATTGAGGCCTTGGACCGTCGGGAGCCCGGACTGTCCTAAGGCCTAGAACGTGATGGGAGTGGCGATATGGTTTTAGTAGATCACCCCTTAGTGCGGGTGCATATTGCAGCGCTCCGCGACCGGTATGCGGGCGCGGACGTTTTTCGGCGTCACTTGACCGCCCTGGCCCGGCTTTTGGCCTATCCCGCGTTAGCGGATCTGCCGACCGAGGACGTGTCGGTGGAGACGCCCTTGGCAGAAGCCACCGGTCAGCGCTTGAGCCGGGTCCCGATTCTGGTGCCGGTACTGCGAGCCGGGCTTGGTCTGGTTGAGGGGTTTGCGGACGTCATTCCCGATGCGGTGGTGTCGCATTTGGGCCTATACCGTGATCATGCCACGTTGCAGCCGGTGCGCTATTATTCAAACTTTCCTCAGGATCGCCACCATCACCCATTCATCTTGCTTGACCCCATGCTGGCTACCGGCGGTTCCGCGTCGGACGCTCTCGACTATCTAAAGTCGGAGGGCGCACGGGATATCCGCCTGGTGAGCGTCATCGCGGCGCCGGAAGGGGTCGAGCGGGTGGAGGTGCGGCATCCCGACGTTCCTGTCTATACCGCTCAGTTGGACGAGCGGCTTGACGAGCGAGGTTACATCATCCCCGGTTTGGGCGACGCGGGGGACCGCCAGTTCGGTACTGTCTGAGGGTTCTGGGCGATTCGGCCCAAATCGCCATCACTTGACTTCAATTCCGGCAATGCGTATACTTATGCCTCGGTGAAGGGTGGTTTTTCTATGCCCGCCCGACTGCGAGAGACGCTGTTTTGCCCCGGATTTTGCCGCCATTTGTCCGTGATAAATGTCTTGGGTCGAAACCGGGCGAATGCTGCGCGAAAGAGGTGGAAGCGGTGGGTGAACCTAATCAAAAGAGCGGGTCCGCCTTTCGTGGGGTCGGTGTCGCAGCAGCCCTCGGTGCTCAACTAATCCTGGCCATTGTGTTGGGGTTCGTCTTGGGCCACTGGTTGGATGGTGTCTTTCACACAGCGCCGTGGTTAACCATTGCAGGTGTGATTTTGGGGATTGTGGCCGGGTTTATGGGGCTCTTTCATTTGTCTAGGGTTTTGATGAAGTGAAAGACTTTCAGAACCTGTGGAAGCAAGCCGCCGTCATTTCCTTTGGGATTGGTGTAGTACTGGCGGTCATCGCCATGATTGCTGCATCACCGATTTTTTGGGGGCTTGCAAGTGGGATTATTCCCGGGGAAATTGACCTGGTTGGGTTAGGTCTTCGTCTTCCCTTGTGGGCCCGATTGAATCCCCGTGCAGCCGTGTCAGGAATTAATTTGCGCCTCCTGTCGCGACTGGTTTTGTTGGGGATTTATTTTTATGTGTTAAAGCACTACACAGACTTCAACATTTACGCGGCCCTGGCGGGAATCTTTGTCCCGCATCTGGTTTATCTGGTGTGGGCGGCCTTTCACCGTAAGGGCAAGGGGGTGAATGGATGAATTTTTCCTTAACGGCGTTTCAATGGCCCCCGTTTTGGACGGGCCTCATCAGCATTGCGCTGGTTTTGCTGTTCGGCCTCGCGGCGGCCCGACGGGCCACGGCGAGTGTGCCGTCTGGCACCCAGAACATGATGGAAACGGCGATTGAGACCTTCCAAGACCTGGTCGGCCAGATGGCACCCGAGGCATTGGCTCCCAACCTGTCTCTGCTCGCTTTGACCTTGTTCCTGATGCTTGTTGTGGCGAACATCTTGGGCTTGTTGCCGCTGCCTTGGTTCAACGGCGACTGGCTTCACTCCCCGACCGCCTTTTTGAGCATCCCCGCGGGTCTAGCGGCGTGGATGTTCCTGCTCATTCAATGGGCCGGCATTAAGTACAAGGGGTTCGGAGGATGGGTGTATGGCTGGGTTTGGAAACCATTCCCGGTAATCGGCCTGGTCATTAACGCCTTGGAGCAATTGGTGATGCCGGTTAGTCTGGCATTCCGGTTGTTCGGCAACATCCTAGCAGGCGAATTAGTACTGCGCATGACCACGCACCTTCCGCATGGTATCGGAGGCGTCATTACGACCTTCGGGATTGGAACCTTGTGGCTGGTGTTTAGTTTTGTCATCTCCATGATTCAGGCGCTCATTTTCACCATCTTGACGGTGGCGTACATGAGCATTCAGGCAAACAAAGACCATTAGGGGAAGCAACAGAGGAGGAGTTTAAGAAGTGTTTACCGCGAAGGAAATTATGCTCTTCATTGGAGCGTTGGCTGCTG
>JAJZBJ010000060.1 GCA_021798975.1 Bacillota bacterium
CCGTCGAACGGCCCCGAATCACCGAGTCTACGGCGTTGGGTGCGGCTTTTCTGGCGGGGCTGGGCACCGGGTTTTGGCCCTCGTTGGATGCTCTGCAGGAGGTGCGCGGAGCCGAACGAATCTTTGAGCCCGCGTTGGACGCCCAGACCCGCCAAAGTCTCTATGCTGGGTGGCAGCGCGCAGTAGGCCGCATTACCGGCTGACGCGTCACGGATGGAGAGTTCCGGCGGCATTCGTCATCCCCACGGCCTGGCCATTTTGATTGAGGATCAAGGCGTTTGGAGGCAGCGGCGCCAGGGTGGACTCCACGACAGCACTCGTCCAGTGACTGCCCTGGCGCCAGAGCGCCAAGTTTTCGGATGTGGCTTGTCCCACGGGCAAGTCCGGAATCGACACCGAACCGGTGAACCGCAGGACCCCGCCCGAAGCTTCAGGGGAGAGACGGGCCGCGCCGAGGCGCCAGCGGATGCCGCGCTTCGTGAACCAGGTCGAGGACGGGCTTGCCATACGGTCCGGCGTCATCAAGGTGCCGCCCAGGTTCCAGATGGGCATGGGCGCCGGGGCCGACTGGCGGGTAATCAAACCCCAGGCAGAGGTACTCCAGGCCGTGGCGTTGCCCATCCGGGCATCCCCCTCGCCGATCTTGAGAACCGCCGCCCAGGTGAGGTATGTGTGGACAGCCACCGCACGACTGACAGCACTTTGGCCTGCGCTGTTGTCCGCCGCCACCCAGTAGGTGTAACCCGAGCCGGCGGCCACCGTGGTGTCCGTGTAGGAGCGATTGGAAATTTTGGCGAGGGGCGATGCCTGGCTGAGCGGCTGATCCGAGGCGGCGCGATAGATGGTATAAGATGTGGCGCCGCTGACTTTGGGCCAGGACAGCGTCACTAACGCGTCTGTCCACTGAGCCTGTGCTTCCGGGGCGGAGACGGGCGGTTCCTGGGGTTCATGGGCTTGATGCCACTGCGCCATCTGCTGTTCGCGGCTGATGGCAGCTAGAGCTGGCTTGACCTGGCCCAAATCCCCCAGCCATCCGGCCATATAGGCGGCCGGCAGCAAGACCAGCGATAGCCCGGCCAGACTCAGCGGAAGCCACGGTGGAAGACGGTGAATGGACACGAAAAGACCCCCTCGGAGAAGAATGCCTTCTAGTATAGCCATGCCGCCGGGACGGCGGCGCCGCTTAGGAGGATTTGTGCGCGTCTTGGAGCTCCCGGAGTGTCATCACCAGCCCCAGGTGCGAAAAACCCTGCGGGAAGTTGCCGCGCGGCTCGCCGGAGTCCTGATCGGCGTGTTCGCCCAAGAGACCCAAGTCGGTGCGGCAGTGCAGGATGCCCTCGACCAGTTTTTGCGCATCACGGTGCCGGCCTAAGCGAATGTAGACCCGTGCCAGCCAAAACGTGGCCAGCACGAACGGGTGGGCGGCAGTGCCCAGCATGTCGTTGGCGTAGCGATAGACCCAATGCCCCTTGACGAGCTGTTCTTCGATTTGATGCAAGGTGCCCAGAAAGCGGGGATCATCCGGCGCGCAATACCCATACAGCGGCATGACCAAGAGGGCGGCATCCACGGCTTCTCCCGCGAACGCTTGGGTATAGGAATTGAGGGCGGTGTTGAAGCCGTGTTGTTCAATATGCTGCTTGACCGCCTCGGCCGCCTTCATCCAATTTCCCGCCAACGGTTTCTCACCGAGCGCCTCCGCCATCTGGGCGCCGTAATAGAGGGCAACCCAGCACATCAGTTGGGAATGGGTGTACATGGCGTCCTGGTTGCGGAACTCCCATAAGCTGGCATCTTTTTGGTGATGGTTTTTCTTCACCCAATTCACCAACCGCTGGATGCGGTGCCAGTAGAAACTCAGGAACTCCGTGTCCTGTGTGTCTTCGAAATACCGCCAGACAGTCCACAGGAAATCACCTTCGATGTCCAATTGAACTTGGCCGGTGGCGGCATTCCCTTCCCGGCAGGGTACGGAGCCTCGGAATCCGGACAGCCACTCCAGACTGTGCTCGCCGCGGATTAAGGTGCCGTCGACGTGATAGAAAGGGGCTTGAAAGGGTTTCCCCTGCAAATCCATGCAGTTCAGCAGAAACTCTAGAAACCGGCGTGATCCGATGTGGTCTCCCGCCGTCAACAAAGCTTCCGCCGCATACGAACCGTCTCGAACCCAGGCAAACCGGTAATCCCATTGCCGGCTTTCCCCAATCGTTTCCGGCAGCGATGTGGTCGGTGCAGCAATAATGGCGCCGTTGGTTTGGTAGGTGAGGGCGTAGAGAACCAAAATGGAGCGCTTATAGGCGTCCTGGTGTGGGCCGCGGTAATCCGGCAATTGGCCCAGCCGATGCCGCCAATAGGTGATGTTCTGTTTGAGCGAGGCGTTGAGCGGCTCGCGCTCCATATCTTCTTCCAGCTCATCCACCTGCGCATCAAGGACGTCTTGGGATTCCACCAGCCGTTCCTCGTCGTCCGCCACATACTGGAGAAGCAGTTCATGGTGGCCGGGCGGCAAGTGCCACTCGCCATTTGCGGGATGGGCCTGAATGTGGCCCGCGGTGGCCTCTGAATTGATGGCCAGTACCAGAGCCTCGCGTGCCAACGGGTTTCGGAATAACGCACCCGACCGGACGGGCCGGACGGCCGCATGGATGAGCCCGTAATGAAACCGCGGCCGGATGTGGACGGTCACGGGCACTTCGGTGCGGATGAGACGGCGCAGTTCCGGTCGGCCCACCGTCAGATAGTCATGCACCACCACGCGCCCCTGGGGGGTGTCCCAGGTAGTCTTCAGCACATTGGTATCGGACACATATTCCTGCGTGGGCTGGGTGTCCTGGCCATCCGGGGTAATGCGGAAATAGCCATTGTCGTCGCCGCCCAGGAGTTTCGCGAAGACCGCCGGGCTATCGAAGCGGGGGAGCGCCAACCAGTCGATTGAGCCGTCGGGGGCCACCAGAGCCCCGGCATGGGAATTGGACAGTAATCCGTAGAATTGCATGGGTCACCTCTTCCAAGGGTAATAAGAACGGCCTCTAAAGAGGTGCTGATAATCTTAATGTCATTAGCAGTACCTCCCGAGAGGCACCCTCATTATAGCAAAGGGTTGCGCCTATCCGGGGACTGTTGGCATGAGAGGGCACGACCACAGGCTGGACGTTTGGACGGGTTGCCGAAACTCCAAAGCGCAATTGGCATGGCGGGAGAGCCGGCCGCTTAGAGAAAGCGGCCGGCCCGGTAGTCCTCGATGGCTTGGCGAATCTCGTCCGGCGTGGTCATGACGAAGGGCCCATAGGCTGCCACCGGCTGGTTGAGCGGGAGGCCCGCGTACAAGAGAAAGCGGAGCGATCCGCGCGCCAGAACAGACAGGGTGCTGAGGCCGTCCGTGCCTGGACCGAGCCAGAGGACGTCACCGGCCGTTCCGGCGGTCCCCTCCCCAAACTCCCCGCTACCGTCCAGCACGTAGACGAATCCGTTGTATGCACCAGGGATTTCGAGGGTGTAGGGGGCGCCCGCGTCCATAGCTAGTTCCGCCATGAGCACCGGCACGACGTTCGCGGTCTCGGATTTGAGTCCGTTCAGAGAACCCGAATAGAGCTTCAAGGTCACTCCCGCATCCTGCCGCTGGGGGATCGCGGAGGCTTGGAGGTCCTGGTAGCGCGGAGCCATCAGCTTTTGGTCCCGGGGCAGGTTAATCCAGAGCTGCAGGCTATGCACCTCTTCGCCGGGTACCGGATCTTCCTTGTGAATGACGCCGTGGCCGGCGGTCATCCATTGTGCGTCGCCAGGCCCTAGCACGCCGCTGTGGCCGGACTTGTTGTCGTAGTGCGCCATGTGGCCGGAAATCACATAGGTCACGGTTTCGATACCGCGATGGGGGTGATCTTCAAAGGTTCCGGTATGAAACCAGTCCTCGGCCAGCATGAGAAACGGATCGAATTCCTGCCACCGTCCAGGCGGGAGGATCGGCGCGGCTCGGTGAATGGCGCTGCGCTGCTCAGCGCGCGGCCGCCAGGTTTTGGTGATACGGCGTCTCGTCATGAGTCCTCCTATCGGTCCTGGCGGAGCGTACCCAGCGCACCGGCCCAGCGCACCAGCTCATCGAGCATGGTGCGGGCCGCTTGCGTCGCCAGTTCAGGCGGCGTAAAGGTACCGTCCGTGATATGTTGGGCCACAAAGGGAATGGCTACCCCCTCCGGCAACGGCATCATGCGCAGCGTCGTCACCACCTCTTTGACCATCTGGGCGGCGCGCAGTCCGCCCGATAGGCCGCCGTAGCTGACCAAGCCTACGGGTTTGTAGTGCCACTCATTGGACAGATAGTCCAGCGCATTTTTTAAGGGGGCCGTCATGGCGTAGTTGTATTCGGGCATGACAAATGCGAACGCGTCCGCTGCGCTGACGATGCGGCTCCATGCCCGGGTGTGCTCATGGGTATATTGCGACAGGCGCGGATGATGGGGTTCATCGAGAAGCGGCAAGTTCACCTCTGCCAAGTCAGCCACTTGGACGTCGAATCCACCATGGCGGCGCGCCGCGTCTTCGAACCAGCGGGCCACGGGCAGGCCGGCGCGTCCGGGACGGGTGCTGGCAATGATGATGAGCAGTGTCGGCATAGGTCCCTCCTGAAGTATCTTTGGTGTGAGCACTTATGTTAAATAAGTTACCGTTCATGATACCATATCGGCGCCGCGTCGACCTGCACGCGATCGTGTGAAACGCATGGCGGAACCTCATACTAGGCGGGGCAGCTGCGGCGCCCAGTCGGATCCCCTATGCGAAGGGCCGCCCGTGTCTCCGGCCGCGGCATAATTTTTTGGGGTTTTGACCTTGGATCGGCCTTGACCGGATGCGGCGTTATTTGCAATATGATGATGCTGGGGGTGTCGAAGTTTGGCGGACTGGAAGAAGGCCGGTGCGATGGTGTTGGGATTGCTCGCATTGAGCGGTTGCGGCGGTGTTTCGTCTGCCGTGGGCCGCGCGCCCCACTACTTTCCGGTCCGAAACCTCGGTTCGCGCTTGAAGACCACGTCCTTGCCACAGGATGCCCTGACCCGCCGTGTGACCGGACTGCCCTACGGATTCCAGGTCACAGCCGCGGGAACCAATCTTTTGCTGAACATATTCCGATCCGCCGGCCCCAAGTGGAGGCCGGGTCTCTACTTAGCGGACGGTCAGACGGGTGCTGTCCGTGTGCTGGTGCGGTTTCCGTCCGGATATCAGGCGCCTGCCGCCGCATCCAGCCGGAATTGGCTGGTCTATGAATTGAGCCCGGTGGTGAAGTCTGGGTATCGGCAGGTGATGGCGAAAAATTTGGCGACCGGCCACATCTGGCCAATTTTATCCTTGCCTAAGACGGTTTACAGCGCTGGCGACGTGCGTGGCCTGACCATTGTGGGCGATCGCGCCTACTGGCTCTCCAACCTCTTAACGCCGAACGGCATTGAGAGCCGGGTCTACATGTACAACCTGGCCCGCCACCAGTTGACACGCGTCCTCCAAGAGAATCCCAAGCGCCAGGGCGTTCTGTTCTTTGGAGCAGCCAGCGCGCCGGGCGGTCTCTGGCTTTCTGCCAATGTATCCCCGAGCATCAACACCGACCAAGCGGCGGGGGCTTTGTGGTTTTTGTCCTATGCGTCCGGACGCATCACCAAACGGTTCCCCGTGTTTCATGCCCCCAACGTGCTGGAAGGCGCGACGACCGATGCGGTCGTGTTCTCCGCCAATTACAGCCCGGTGGGCGTCTCCCGAGTCAACCCAGGCCCTTTCCCCACCTATGTGGCCGATTGGACTGCCCGTCAGGTCGAGCAATTGACCCCGCGCGCCAATCCGGGGGGCGCGGCGATGGTGGACGGCGCCGACGTGGTGGTGGATGGGCTGGGGATGCGCAGTGTCCTGATTAACCTATCGCGGCGCACTATTACCTACCTACCCGTACCGAGCGCGGCTGCTCTTGGGCCTTGGTTGGTATTCGAGCAGGCGCGGTCTATTGTGTGGGAGCGTCTTCCCGGATCGTAAGCCGCTTAGCAATATCCCTCAGCACGTGATGCGGAATGGCTTCCACCAGGCCGGGCGGATTAATCGACGGCATCGATTCGGCCGCTGTCATGGCGTTCAAGACTGCTTCTTCCACACCCTGGACAACCGCCTCGTAGATGGGATCGGACGCGTCATCGGGCAGAACCGCAAGGTTCATGAGGCCGTTGGCGCGGTTTGGCAAGGGTGGCGGATTGGCGGTGCTGAACGCCAGAAACAAATCGCCTGAACTATTGCCGCCCACGGTCCCATGACGGCCGATGCCCAATGCGGCCCGCCGTGCCACGCGTTTCAACTGGTGGGGAAGCAGCGGAAGGTCGGTCGCAATCACGACGATGATGGAACCGCGCTCCTCCTCAAAGACGGGAGGGGCGGCCGTGCGGTCCACCCAGCGCTGTCCGAAAATCTCCAGCCACTCGCGGGATCCATGGTTGGCTTGGACAAGAACCCCGACGGTGCCCGGGATGCCGGATGGCGAAACTTGGCGCGAGGCGGTCCCTGTACCGCCCTTAAACCCATAGGCCACCATGCCGGTGCCGCCTCCGTGATTGCCTTCCAGCACCGGCCCGCCGGATGCCCGGTCCAAGGCTTGAAGCACATGCTCCGGGGTGAGATGCTGGCCGTTGATGTCGTTTAAGACGCCGTCATAGGTCTCCGCCACCACGGGCATGGCCCAGATGTGCTTTTGAAATTCTTCCGGGTAGGTGTCAATCATCCAGCGTACGGCCGCGTGGTGGGCCACGCCGACGGCGTGGGTATTGGTCAGGCATACCGGGCCTACGAAATACCCGCCGTCCTCGATCCAGTGCACTCCGGTCATTTCACCGTTGCCGTTGAACCGGAAAGTCCCGGCCCACACGCCCTGCAGTGGCTTTTGGCGCCCCCGCGGGAGAATGGCGGTCACACCGGTCCGCACGGGACCTTGACCCGGTTCCAGCGGCCCGTACCCTGCGATTATGGTGGTCATGCCAACCAGCACGCCCGGCACATCTGTGATGGCGTTCAGAGGGCCTGGCGTCCCGCGAAACGGCAACCCCAAATCCCGGGCTCGCACGGCCGGCGTGCTCATTCTTTTACCTCCGCTCCGAGGGACTCCAGCACCACGGCGGACTGCATGAAATCAAAGATGGCGCCGTCCAATGCCACTTGCCGGAAATCAATCCCCTCCAGAGCCGCGCCCCGGAAGTCTGCCCCAGTCAGGCGGGCCCGCCGCAGATTGGCGCGGCGCAGATGGGCATTCTGAAAGTTGCACTGGGCCAAATCAGCTTCGTCCAAATCGCTCTCCTCGAGGTTGGCCCCGGAAAAATCAGTCTTCGGCAGACGGGCGTGGCGGAGATTGGCAAACGACCAGTCGCCGCCCTGGATGCGGACGCCTGTCCAGTTCGCCTCCGCGAAGGCCGAGCCGGTCATTTTACAGGCGATGAAGGCCGAGTCAAATAAGTTGGCGTTGGTAAAGGTGCAGTTGAGGAAAGCGCTTTGGCGATGGACCGAGGCATTGAGGCGGCTGCCGGAAAAGTCGCAGCGGTCAAAGAGGCAATGGCGCGTCTCCCATTCCACCAACGCCAAGTTGGTAAATTGACAGTGCTCAAAGCGTATGCCCGATAGCTGGAGCCACGCCTCAGGCCAGGTATCGAACCGCCGATTCTGGTACAGGGCTTCATTCTCCGCCATATCATCCCGCCTTTCCTTGTTACAGGTGACGATACCATATTGGGTGGGGCCGGTGCGTTCCTGGGACAGGTGTATCATAGGAACACAGGAAGGAGGCGGTCGGGATGGGAGAACAGTCCTTGGCGGTGGGCCTCATGTCCGGCACCTCGGCGGATGGTATCGACGCGGCGCTGGTGGAATTTATCGAGGGATCCGGTTCGTTTCCGAAGATTCGGCTGCTGGACGGCGAGTTCACGCCGTTCGAGCCATCGTTTCGGGCGCGCATCCTCGCGGCGACCCGCCCCGACGTGCCGCTCTCCGAATTAGGGCCGCTTGACCGGGAATTGGGGGAGCGCTTTGCGCTGGCAGCGCTTTCGGTCATTAAGCGGGCCGGACTGGCGCCGGATCAGGTGCGGGTCGTCGGATCGCATGGGCAGACGGTGGCTCACTACCCCAACGGACCGCATGGATACACCGTACAGATCGGGAACCCGGCGGTGATTGCGGCCCGCACCAGCATTGATGTGGCGTCGGATTTTCGGATGATGGACGTGGCGCTGGGCGGACAAGGCGCCCCGCTGGTGCCGTATGTGGATTATGCATTGTTGTCTTCGGATGCGGAGCACCGGGTGCTGCTCAACATTGGCGGCATCGCCAATGTGACCGTGCTGCGCGCTCGGGGAGCGGCGCGCGATGTGTTGGGGTTCGACACCGGTCCCGGCAATATGGTTATCGATGCGGCGGTCGACATCTTGAGCGGCGGGCGGGAGATGATGGATCGCGACGGCGCTTGGGCAGCCCGCGGTGCGGTCGATCCCGTCCTCTTGCAGGATTGGCTCGAGCATCCTTACTTCGCGTTGAATCCGCCCAAAAGCGCCGGACGCGAGCAGTTCGGACGTTCGTATGTGCTTGAGCGGCTGCGCGACGGCGCACACCGTGAGCCGGCGGACATTCTCCGCACGTTGACCGCACTGGTGGCGGAATCCATTGCGCGCGGGATTCGGGGGGTGATCGATGAGCCGCATGCCCTCATCGCGTCCGGCGGCGGCGCATCCAATCCGACCTTGATGCATGACCTGAGCCAGCGCCTGTCTCTGCTCAGGCCCTGGGAGACGAGCGCAGCCTTTGGAATTCCTGCCGACTTAAAGGAGGCGGTGGCGTTTGCCTATCTGGCCCACCAGCTGGCGATGCGGCGTCCGACGAGTCTTCCCGGCGCCACCGGCGCCATCCGGGCGCATCTGCAGGGGTCCATGACTCCAGCACGGTTTTAAAGCGCTTCAGCCGAGGACTCACCGGGCGCATCGACAAACCGGTCCCGGCCGGCGCCCACACCGGATAGCGCCATCAGGACGACCACCACTAAGAGCAGCACGAGCGGACCGGTCCAGGACTGGGTGGCGGTGTAGAGGTACCCGACCGTCAACGGTCCCAAGCCGGCCAGGAGGTAACCGACAGATTGGGCCATGCCGGAAATTTGCCCGGCGTGTTCATGATGCCGGGTCCGAAGGCTGAATAGCGCCAAAGCGAGACTGATGCTGGCTCCAGCTCCGAAGCCAACCAGCACTAGACAGATGATGGTGGCGGTTTCATTGGCGGTCACCAGAAGGCCGAGGTACCCCACAAAGAAAGCCAGCGCAACCGCCAGCACCAAAGACACCTGCTGGCGTTGCCGTCCGGCCAGGATCGGCACCACGAAGGTACCCGGAAGACTAATAATCTGCATGAGAGATACTAGCCATCCGGCGAGATTCAAGGACAGTCCGCGGTCGTGCAGCAAGGTGGGCAGCCAGGCCACGTTCACATAAAACAAGAACGACTGCAGGCCCATAAAAAGCGTCATTTCCCACGCCAGCGGCGACCGCCAGAAACCGCCGGTTTTAGCCGTCGAAGGCAAATGGCGCTGACCGAGATGGGGCAGCCAAACGATTAGGCCGAGCACCCCCAGCACGCCCCACGCGGCCAACGAGCCCTGCCAGCCCAATCCCCAATGGTGGGATAGCGGCACGCTAAGCCCGGACGCGAGTCCCGCGAAGACGTTCATGACGGTGGTATAGAGTCCCGTCATGAGGCCGATGCGCTCGGGAAAGTCGCGCTTGACCAGACTGGGCATCAGCACATTGCCGACGGCGATGCCCGCTCCGGCCAACAGCATGCCGGCCAAAAGCCAGGGAGCGGTGCCAATGGCCCGAATCAGCGTGCCTGCCAGGAGGACGGCCAAACTTAAGACCAGGGTGCGCTCAATCCCTAATTTCCGAGCCACCCGGGGAGCCAGCGGCGACACGAGGCCAAAAGAAATCAGCGGCAGGGTGGTGACGAGGCCCGCCACGCCCGGCGTGAGGCCGGTGCCGCGGGTAATCGCAGTAATGAGCGGACCGACGCCGGTGATGGCCGGGCGCAAGTTGGCAGCCAAAAAAATGATGGCCACGATGATCAGCCACGATTGATTGCGCCGTCCCTGCATGGATCTCACTCCCGTTTTCGACATTAACCCTTCTATTGTATCCGTCGCCGCCATCCCCATCAATGGATGGCCGTTCCGAGGGAGGAAGACCGTCCTTCGATTGGAAGTTCTTGCAGCTTTGGCGCTGGCGTCCTATACTAAAGCCACGATCCGTCGGGAAAACCGACAGCGGAGGTGAGGACTATGAAAGCGACCTATTTTGTGCTGTCTTTCATGATTCCGCATCGACGTCTGCGAAGTGGCCCGCGCTAAATCCTGCGAGTCCTTCTGCCGTCTGTCCGGGGTCATGTGCCCGGGCTTTTTTATTGCCCTCTCCCAGGGGGCGAGACGACAAGGAGGAACTGACCATCAACCCAGATACCATGATGCCCCACCCGCTTGAGGGATGGGGATTTGACCAAGAATTTCAGCAGGCCTGGCAACAGGGCGACTTGAGTGGGCGCCCTGCCCGCATCACGGCCGACTACGGAGAGTTTTTTGCGGTCGTGTCCGTCGATGCGGAAGGCGTTGTCTGCCGTCACCGGGCGGTTCCCTCGGGCCGGTTGCGGCATGACACGGCCGAGCGCTCCCAGTGGCCTCAAGTGGGGGACTTTGCGGCCATCGACGACAACCCGGATCCCGCCCGCATTGTGCAACTGATGCCCCGGCGCACGGCCCTGATCCGCAAGAATGCCGGTCTTGCATACGAGGGGCAGGTGATGGCCGCCAACATTGACAGGGTGCTGATCATGGCCAGCATGGCGGAAGCGCCGAAGGTGGGCAGACTGGAACGCGCTTTGGCGCTCGCCTGGGACAGCGGGGCCGATCCGGTCATTATTCTCACCAAAAAGGACCTGGCCGACGAGCCCGAATTCGTACTAGCCGAGGTGGAAGATATCGCGATGGGGATTCCTGTGATTCCCCTGAGTGTTGTGGCCGCGGACGGCGTCGACGCATTGCAGCCCTACATCGGCTACGGACAGACGGTGGCCTTGCTGGGGCCGTCGGGGGTGGGCAAATCCACCTTGATTAACTACTGGCTGGGCGAAGCGCGGCAAACGGTGCAGACGATACGGGATGAGGATGGCCGCGGCCGGCATACCACCACGCACCGGGAAATGTTTCGTCTTCCCTCCGGCGCTCTGGTCGTCGACATTCCCGGCATTCGTGAGATCGGTCTTTGGGATGGCGGGATCGAGAGCGTGTTTTCGGACATTGATGAGGTCGCGGAAAGCTGCCGGTTTGCCGATTGCCAGCACGCCGATGAACCGGGATGTGCGGTGAAGGAGGCCATGCTATCGGGCCGTTTAGATGCCGACCGCTGGGATCAGTACGAGAAGATGCGTCGGGAACTGGCGCATGTGGAACGCAAGCGCTCCGCCAAAGCGCGCCAGGAAGAGCGCCAGTTGTGGAAGCGGCGCACCCGCGAGGCGCGGCAGAATGTCCGCATGAAACGGGGAAACCATTGAGCGCCCTGCATAGCCAGGGCGGTATGGGTTACGATAGAGGCGGAGGTGGAGAGATTTGGAAAAGCGTCGATTAGGCCGCGAGGGATTGGTGGTGTCTGCCCAAGGGTTGGGATGCATGGGGATGTCCGACTTCTACGGGGATCGCAACGAGGAGGAAGCCATCCGCACCATTCACCGCGCCTTGGAACTGGGCATTACCTTTTTTGATACCGCCGATATGTACGGGCCGTTTACCAACGAAGAGCTTGTCGGGAAAGCGCTCAAGGGCCGCCGCGATGCGGTTGTGGTGGCCACGAAATTCGGCAATCAGCGCTCCGTGGACGGTCAGTTTATCCGCATCAACGGTACGCCGGAGTATGTGCGTGAGGCGGTGGAAGGGTCATTGCGGCGGCTCGGAGTCGATGTGATTGATCTGTATTACCAGCATCGGGTGGACCCCACCGTGCCGATCGAGGAGACCGTGGGAGCCATGGCTGACTTGGTCAAAGAGGGCAAAGTGCGTTATTTGGGCTTGTCGGAGGCCGCCCCCGAGACAATCCGGCGCGCCCATCGAGTCCATCCCATTTCGGCGCTGCAAACGGAATATTCGTTGTGGAGCCGGGACCCGGAAGACGACATCTTGCCGACAGTGCGCGAGCTCGGCATCGGATTTGTCGCCTACAGCCCCCTGGGGCGGGGGTTCTTGACCGGGCGGTTTAAAAGCCTGGCGGATTTGCCCGCCGATGACTATCGGCGCAACCACCCGCGCTTTCAAGGGGAGAACTTCGCCCGCAATCTGGAACTCGTGCGCCTGGTCGAAGACATGGCGCGGGATCTGGGGGCGACGCCGGGGCAGTTGGCCTTGGCGTGGGTTATGGCTCAGGGGCCGGACATCGTGCCCATTCCGGGGACCAAGCGGCGCCCCTACTTGGAGGAAAACGTGGGCGCTGTGGAACTGCACGTGGCGCCGGAGGCTATCCAGCGGCTATCCCAGGTCATTCCCCCCGGGAAGGCCGCCGGACTCCGGTATGCCGATATGAGTACCGTCAACCGCTAACGCGTCAGGGCCGTTTGAAATTGCGCAGGGCGTGGCCCACCCAAGCGCCGCTTAATCCCAACAACAGCGCCAATAACGCAGTGAGACCCCATACGACTAGCCCGTGGCGGCCAAAACCCATAATGGCCGCCACCAGGTTGGCGGTGCGGCCCAGCGGGTAGCGTACCCCGGCGACGAAAAGCGGCAAAGCATAGCCCGCCAGCGCCAACGCCAGCCCGCCCACATATTGCCGGAGTGCGGTGGGCATGGTGAGGGCCCACAATAGAGCCACGGGCCAAGGGGCCCACCAGGCGCCATGCAGGAGCAGCAGCCACACCAACAGCACGGCGGGGACCAGACCCCACAGACCGAGCCCCGAGAGGGCTTCCCGCTTTCGACCCATGCTTGTCATGTGTTTCACGGCGTCATCCTCCAGACGGGAAGCTTTGTGGTTTCAACCTGGGTCACGGAATGCATCCGATAATAGCGGCCAGTCCACCAAGCGGGGATTTGGTCCATGTAGAGGGGGGACAAGGGGTTTTCACTTTGACCGCCGGGATAGACCCCTTCCGCAAACGGAGGGCGGTTGGGACCCTGCCAGTTGACGATCATGCGCCAACTGGGTCCAGCATGGGAGACGAGGCCGCCGTCCGCGGCGTCGACCGTCCAAGAGTCGCCGCTGGATCCCCGCGGGCCATAGCCGAGGGCCGGTATCTGGGCCAGCGACTGGAAGTTTCGAGCGTGTACCTTGCCCCATTGCCAGTCCTTGGGGTCTGGGCCCAGTTTTCGACTCAGGGTGGCAATAGTCTGCCGGAAGGCAGTGGCCATCACCTCGGGTGCAGTGCGGGCGGTCCCGTCGGGAAGCGTGAAGGCGCTGTTGTGCGGAGCCTTAAGGGTCCACGCTTCAAGATCTTCGACCAGCGGGTTGGCCACTTCGCTGGTGGTGTTCAACGCGAGATTGGCATCTTGGCTCACCGGCACATGACGCCACCAGGGGCCGAACGTGGTCTTCATGTACTGGTTGATGAAGTACCACCAGATGGTCGGCTGCGGCGCGCCAGCCGCCATGGTGCCATTCCATCCTTGCATCAATTGGGCGGCCTGGCGGGCCGTGGATGACAGGGCGGCATGGCTTAGGGCGCGCACCAGCGATGGCGCCATGCGCTGGGCCAGCACATCTTGGACATTATTCTGCAGAGCGGCAAAATCTGCTGGCGTCAGATGGCGGGCATTGTGCAAGGTGGCATAAATCCGGTCGGCGCGGTAGCCCGTGGAGAAGAAGTCCAGGGCGTTGCCAATGTAATACGGATATTGGCTGGTGACCTCGCGCTGATTGGCCGAGAACAGCAAGTGAGACGCCGGATCGTAGCTTTGCGGAATGGCGTTGTAGGCGATAGTTCCTTGAATATCGTCTGGACCCGTACCGGCCAGCGGCATCCAGGGGTTCCCATGGGCTACTTCCGGGTAATAGCCGGCCGAAATCAAGCCGATATTGCCGCGATCGTCCGCGTAAATAAAGTTCTGGGTCGGTGCGTGCCAGAGACTCAGAGCCTCCCGAAACTGGCTGAAGTTCTTCGACCGGATAATCCCCAACATGCTTTGGACGTCTTGGGAGGGCAAGGCCCCCATCCAATCAACGGCCAGGGTCTGCCCGGATTGCGTCATGAGGGGGCCATGTACCGTCAGTCGGACCGCTAACGGCACGTCCCGGCCGCCTTTGACGGGAATCTCGTAGTGGACAACCGTCATCGGCCGCCAGGCGCCGTTCCAATAGTATTGGCCCGGATGGGCGGGACTGGTCTTCTCTTGGTAGAACAGCGTGGCCTGATTCTGAACGTTCGTGAGGCTCCACGCGATGTGCTGGTTGAAGCCGATCAGAATCATCGGTACACCGGGGATGGAAACCCCGGAGAAATGGTAGCTGGGGGAGGAGCCGGCGATTTGATACCAGATGGCGGGCAAGGTCTGGGTGAGGTGGGGATCGCCGGCCAGCATGGTCCCGCCGTTGGCGGTCTTGGCTCCCGACACAGCCCAGTTGTTGCTGTCAGAGAAGGTGTGGCGGAACTCTTGGGATACGGTTTGGAGTTTTTCCAACGCCATCGCTGTGGCGGGACCCTGGGGCTGCCCCCAGGACTGGCTTTGCCCCCCGGAGGCCTGGCCCGGCACGGCATTGCTGGGCACGCCGCCCGCCAGGTCGGCCGGCATTTGGGCGACACTTTGCGACTCAATCGGAGCCAGGGCTTCCTTGCGATACGGTCCAAGATCGTACGGGTGTTGGGCATTCGGCTCCTGAATGGGAAACCAGGCCATGGTCTGGCGGTATCCCAGAGCGTGGGACAACAGGCGGTATTCGATCGGGGCGGTGGTATAGTCGAGGCTCTGGGTCATGTCGCCCTGCACAATCAGGGTATCAATCGGCGTCCACGGGGCCGGCCGGTACCCCAACAGTTTGAACATGACCGGCAACGTGCCGTATTGCTCATCCGTGCGAATCACGTCATTGACTCCGGTGGAATAGGCCTCCAGCACTCGGCGGGTGGCAGGAGAGGCTGTCAGCCAATTCGCCCGGGCGGTCCTGAGGAGACCGAGCTGCAGCTCAAACTTATCGGAGGAGAGCGCTGCCGGTCCGACGACCTGGGATAAGAGGCCCTCGCCTTGTCTCCGCATCAGGTCCATCTCAAAGAGTCGGTTCTTAGCTTGCAAATAGCCAATGGCGAGAAACAAGTCGTGATTGGTGGCGGCCTTGATGTAGGCAATGCCGCGGGCGTCGAAGCGGACCGATACCGGCTTTTGGAGCCCGGGGACCTTGAGAGTCTCGGATTGCAGCGGCCCCGCGCCGGAGGCCATGGTCCAGACACCCTCCGCGGAGCTAAAGGCGGCCCCCAGCGGAGGCAGGGGGCCCGCCCCTCGAAAACCCACATCCAAAACTGCTCCGGACAACACCAGAGCAAACAGCAGCGAGACGCCAGCTTTCAGTCGTCCCATCTCTTTTTTCCTCCGTCTCTATGGCAGATCTTTGACCGGACGCGTGCTCGCACGGGGTTCTGGACGGATGACCGCGCAGGCCAGCAGCGACAGGAAGGATGCCATCACATTGACCCAAAACATGGCGCTGTACGAACCGCCTTGGGCTGCAATCATAAAGCCGGTGACGGGCGCCGCCACCAAAAGCCCCACCGACTGGGTGAGGTTTCCAACCCCGTATAACAGGCCGTAGTATTTAGACGCATCAGTGTCCCGGGGCAGGGCCCGCCTTAACAGGTCCGATCCCCAGGGATAACTCACCACTTGAATGCCGCCCCAGAAAATACCTGCCACGAACAGCAGCAGGAAGGCCAGCGGCACACTGCGGATAATGGTGCCGGTGTATCCGATCAGGCCAAACGCGCCGATGCACACCAGCATAAGGGGCTTAGCGGGAAAACGCTCGTAGAGGCGTCCGAAGGCCAAGGCGACCAAGATGGTGGAGAAGGTGAAGATGGCCATGCCCAGCGCGGCATCAATCACGGTGCCATGCAAGGTGTGGACCATAAACAGGGTGAAAAACGACGCCATGGCCTCGAACGCCAGCCACCAGAACAACTGGGCGACAAAGTACTTAATCAAATCCGGGCTTAGCCACGGAACCCGCGGCATCCGTTCGGCCCGGGCCGGTTGGGCCGCAGGCGCGCGTTCGCGGACGCCGAACCCCGTCACCAGACCGCCGACGACCATGATGGCGGCCGTGACCCAAAAGGCCCCGCCATGGATGGTTTTCCAGAGTAGGGGAATGGGGAGAAAGGCCAGAAAATTCCCGACCTGCCACCACAAGTTCAAAAGGCCCGAGGCGCGTCCCCAAAACTGGGGACTCACGATGTCGGGCATCCAGGCCTGATAGGGCGTGGGTGACACTTGCTGGAAAAAGTAAAAGCTGATGAGAAAGATAATGGCCAAGTTGAGTACATGCGATCCCGTGAACAACACCCACAACAGACCGGCCAAGGGGGCGCTGAATATGATGTAGAGCCGGCGGCGCCCAAAGCGGGTAGTGTAGCGGTCGCTCATCCATCCCGCCAACGGGTTGAGTATGAGGCCCAGGAATCCCTCCATGCCCAGGACCAATCCAATCAGGGGCTGGGAGGGGGTCAAGAGGCTCAACAAATCGGCGGCGAAGACCTTATTGGCGCCATAGCCGACGTTGCGGGCCAAGCCCGCCATACCCAGCCAGCTGATTTCCCGGGATGAATAGGGCGTATTGGTGTCGGACTCGGCCATTTAGGGACCCCTCCGGGCTTCTAGCGCCCAATCGGGGCGGTCCGAGGCGATGCCATCAACTCCGGCTGAGAGCATCGATTGAATGTCCTCGCGGGTGTTGGGGGTCCAAACGGTGACCAAGCACTCTTCTCGGTGCATATCCTCCACCAATTGCCGGTCTACCATCTCATAGTGGAGCGACAGCATGCGGACGTGGGCCTGGCGGGCAACCTGCGCCAAGTCTACCGGCACTCCGGCTAAAAGGACGCCGCCTTCGAGGCCCGGGACCCGGTCTACCAACTCCTGAATCGCTCGGTGGTAAAAGCTAATCGGGATAACGCGGGAGGTTAGGCTGGGGTTTCTACCCAGCAGGCCCAAGAGTCCGGTCACGGCTTGAGGGGTTTTAATCTCGACCACCACCGGTATGCGGATAGCCTCGAGCAGGGCCGAAAGCGTCGGTACCCCTTCGCCGCGCCC
>JAJZBJ010000192.1 GCA_021798975.1 Bacillota bacterium
AAGCAGACCGTTGTTAACGCTCCAAAAATTCCCTTGCTGGCCAGTGGCTTTCGAACAGATATTGCTAAAAAGGGTATGCGTCCCGGATCCCGGGTCCTGGCCATTGAACAGGCCAAGGCTCCGTTGGAGGTTGCCGACCTCTTGGAAATCGCGCAGGGCGCGACGGTCCTCCTCATCCAACGCATCATCTCCGCAGACAATGTTCCCGTCATTATTGAATCAGTTCACGTCGCCCGCCCGGCCCAGGCCATCAGCCCCAGCGAGGTGGAGCAGACGTCGCTTCTCGAACTCATCCCGGCCAAATGCGGCGTGCTGTTGACCCGGGCTGTGGAGTCCTATGAACCGGCCACGCTCACCCGGGAGCAGGCCCGCCTCCTGCATGCCAGCATCGGCGATTTGGCGATTAAAGACCAGGCGGTGCTCTATGATACGGACGGTCAACCGCTCTACGTCTCCACCGCAATCGTGCGCGGCGACAAGGCCCGCATCGTGACCGAAACATCACTGCCCGTTCATCCTTAGTGAGACTTCAGGGAGGTTTTTTCGTGTACCAAGCAGAGACATCACGCTATGATCACATGTTGTACCGCCGGGCGGGACGGTCCGGATTGAGCTTGCCCGCCATTTCTCTCGGGTTTTGGCACAACTTCGGCGGATCCGACACCTACGAAACCGGCCGGGCGGTGGCGCGACTAGCCTTTGACCGCGGCGTCACGCACTTCGACTTGGCCAACAACTATGGGCCGCCCTATGGCTCCGCGGAAGAAACCTTTGGACAGCTGCTGCGCGATGACTTCCACCCGTACCGCGACGAGCTGGTCATCTCCACCAAGGCCGGCTGGGATATGTGGCCGGGTCCATACGGGGATTTCGGTTCCAAGAAATATCTCATAGCCAGCTTGGATCAGAGCTTAAAGCGCATGGGTTTGGACTATGTCGATATCTTCTATCATCACCGCCCCGACCCCGAGACACCCCTGGAAGAGACCGTGGAGGCCATGGTTCAGATGGTGCGCCAAGGAAAGGCCCTCTATTTGGGGATCTCCAGCTACGAACCGGACGAGACCCAGCGTTTCATCGATCTCTTAGGCCGGGAGAACATACACCTCTTAGTGCATCAGCCCTCCTATTCGCTGTTGGACCGCTGGATTGAAGACGGCCTCGACACGGTGCTGGAGCAAAACGGGGTGGGCACGGTCGTGTTCTCCCCGCTGGCCCAGGGCCTGCTAACCAGCCGATACCTGGGCGGCCAGATTCCCACCGATTCGCGGGCAGCGCGGCGCGTCTTCCTGAGTCCCGATGACATTACCCCGGACCTTTTAGAGCAGTTGCAGCAGTTGGACCGCATCGCGCGCCAGCGCGGCCAATCGCTAGCCCAGATGGCGCTCTCCTGGGTGCTCCGGGACCATCGCGTGACCTCCGCCATTATTGGTGCAAGTCGCCCCTCCCAATTGGAGGAAAATCTGGATGCCCTGAAGAACCTTCACTTTACGAAGGATGAGCTGGCCCAAATCGACCGGGTGCTCCAAGACGCATAAGGGACCACGACTCCCCACGGCATGCGTGACCTTTAACATCATGGTGGCGTTTTCATAAAGCAAGGTGATCACGGGGAGGCACGAAAAATTGGGCAAGCGGTGGATGGCGTGGGGCGCATTGGCAACAGCGGTGGCGACGGCGGGAGTCTTCGTGCCGCATGCGCCCAGTCTGACCAAACCGGCCACTCCCACCGCAGTGCAAGCAGCCCAATCGCAAGAAACGGCGGCTGCTCCCAGGGCCGCCGTTCATCCTGTGTTCCGTCCCAAATTGGATGCCACGGCCGTGCCCGCACCCGCGCCTGTCGGGTATGCGACGGCATTGCAGCGCAATTGGAACGCGCTCATTCAAGAACCGCAGCTGGTGCATTCTCGCGTCTCGGCGTATGCCTATGACATCACCGCCCACCGCCCGCTCGCGGCCATCAACCCGACGGTCGAGCTCATTCCGGGTTCGGTCACCAAACTCTTTACGTCCGCCGCGGCCCTGTCGGTGATGTCGCCCCACTTCCGCTACCAGACCGACGTCTTGGCCTCGCCGGCCGTCCTGGCGGGGAAGCCCGGCCCCGTGTATCTGGTCGGCCACGGCGACCCGTGGCTGGAAGCCAACGGGCGGCACGACTTAGAGACGCTGGCAAAGCAGGTGCTGGCCCTCGTTCCGCACGCCACCCAAGTTATTGGCATAACCAACGCCTATACCGGTCCGGTCTACGGCATCGGCTGGCCGCAGGGCACCTTGACGCTCAACTACGGGGCGGGCAGCACCGCCCTGATGGCCGAACGCAGCGAGATCGCGGTGCTGGTGTCCGGCACCACGCCGGGTCAAAAACCCGCGGTGACGTTCAAGTTTAACGGCACGGCCCAAGCCGCCGGCCTCTTCCAAGTTGTCAACCGGGCGACCACCAGCCCGGCCGGAAGCGCCGACACCATTCAACTGATTCGCAAACTGGGCACCAACCGGCTCGTCCTGACGGGCCATCTGCCGCCCGGCACCGCTATCGGGCCGCTGGCGGTGTCGGTCGAAAACGGCGCCCAATTCGCGGCGTCGCTCTTGCAGTCAGCCATGGCTCGCGATGGCGCGTCGTTTGCGAAGAGTTCCACCCTGGCCACCACCATGCCGGGCAATCTCAAAGTGGTAGCGCGACATTTTTCGCCCCCGCTCGCCTATGAATTGGCCATGCAGAACCAATATTCCATCAACCAGATGGCCGAGAACTTGTTCCGGGCTG
>JAJZBJ010000061.1 GCA_021798975.1 Bacillota bacterium
TCGCGGACCGGAACACCTGCCCAGTCCGCGCGTCACGGCGCTGCTGGCCCGCGAAGAGCATCCGCCGTCGGGCGTCAAGCCCATTGAGTGGATGCTCTATACCACATTGTCCATCCACACGGTGGAGGATGCGGCGATGTGTGTCCAATGGTATTCCTATCGGTGGCGTATCGAGCGCTACCACTACGTGCTGAAAAGTGGCTGCCACGTCGAAGACCTGCAACTCGAGACCCGAGACCGCCTGGAACGGGCGATTGCCCTCTATCGCGTCGTGGCCTGGCGCATGCTATGGTTGACCTACTGGTCTCGGCAACAGCCTGCCGATGCCTCCACCGTGGTCGTCCGCCAAACCGAATGGTATGCCCTGCATGCCGCGCACACCCGAACATCCGCAGTACCGGCGGAGCCCGTTGACCTGCACACGGCCATCCTTTGGATTGCCCAATTAGGTGGGTTTCTCGCCCGCCGCCACGATGGGGAGCCCGGCGTGAAGGTCATTTGGCGCGGCTATCGGCGTCTCCAGGATTTAACCGCTATGTGGGAAATTTTTCACCCACCCGATACTTCTGGGTAATGCATAGACCTTAAGCTACGGTTGGAACGGTCATCCCCCGTCAGGGACTTTCACCCTTAAGCCCAGGCCCATGCCGGGCGCACAAACCCAAACCGGGCGGTTGAGCCGCCCGGTTTTCTTGTGCATCCTCCTGGAACGGTCCGCATACATCGGATCGGGAGGCGATCGCATGCGGGCGTTTGCGTTGGCATTGTCAGGCGGCGGCATCTTGGGGGCAGCCCACCTCGGGGCCCTGCAGTATTTGGAGGAGCAAGGTGTCCGCGCGGCGGCGGTGGCGGGAACGTCAGCCGGCGGACTGGCAGCCGGCCTCTACGCATTGGGCGTTCCGATGGCCCAGGTGATTGACCAGGGGAAGCGGGTCGCAAAACATCCCTGGCGATATTTTCACCCGAATATGTCGGGGTTGCTGCACGACGTCATCCCGGCCCTCGGACCGCCAGCGGACGCCCTCATCACCAGCACTGCCTTTGTGCAAGCGCTGCTCGATCTAAAGCCGGATGCCCGTACAACCGACGACTGGATTATTCCCGCTCTGGTCACCGCCGTGGACGTGGTCAGTCTGCAACCGGTGGCGTTTACCAACCGTCCGGACGCGAGGCCCCGCCGCGGCCATTGGGAGGTGGCCAGCGGCGAACCGCTGACCACGGCCCTGGCCGCCACCATGGCCATGCCCGGGGTATTTTCCGCTCCGCGCCGGGGTCGACAAGTCCTCGTCGACGGAGGCACGGCCGATACGCTCCCCATCGACTGGGCGTTCGCCCTCTACCCCAGCTGTGTGGTGGCCATCGATGTGGCAGTGTCGGGAACTGTCCTCCCAGAACGGGTGGGGATTACGGAAGTGCTATCGCGTGCCGAACGCTACGCGACTAAGACCCTGTCGACCCTCCGAGCGGGACCGGAGCCCCACATCCTCGTCACCCCGGACACTGCCGGCACACCATTTATGGGATTCTCGCATTTCGACCACCTTGTGCAGGCGGGTCGCCGTGCAATGGCCGAGGCGTGGCCTGCCATTCGATCACTCTAGGCCGGAGTTTCGTCCCCACGCGGCACCACGCGGTAATGCAGCGGTTCTTCGGCTGCCGCCGTTCCCGCGTCACGGCCCGTAGCGCTTACACAGAGATTGTAGACGGGACAGATGGTGCAGGCCGGCTTTCGCGCCGTACAAACCATGGCCCCGAAGTCCATGATAGCCTGATTGAAGTGGATGGCTTCCCCGGGCGGCACAACCCCTTCCGCCAGGGCCCATAGTTGGTGCTGAATTTCCGCGCGCGTTTCCCGGTACTCAATTCCGAAATATCGACCCAGTACCCGCTTCACGTTCGTGTCCAGAATAGGTGCATCGATCCCAAAAGCAAAGGACAGCACCGCTCCGGCTGTATAGCGGCCCACCCCTGGGAAGGCCATCAGGCCCTCCACCGTACGGGGCCACTCACCTCCATGCTGCTCCACCACGGCTTCAGCAATCGCTTTCAACCACTGGCCCCGCACTTTATACCCGAGCGGGTCCGTAATGGCCTTCACGGCATCCAGAGGCGCCTGGTGCAGCGCTTGGGCCGTCGGAAAAGCGTCCATGAACCGGGCGTAGACCGGTTCTACGGTAGCCACCGTCGTTTGGTGCAGCATAATTTCAGAAACAATAATGGCGTAGGGGTCGCGGGTCTTGCGCCACGGCAAATCCCTCCCGTGTTGGCTGTACCACCCGACCACCCCGCGACGAAACACTTGAAGCGCCGCCTGCTCGATTTCCGCGCTGTACTTGATGCGCTTCACCCTATTCACCTCTTATGCCCGCTGGCGGGGCCGCCCCGCTGATGCGCGCATCAGCACCAGCGCATACCACCAGCTGAGGCCATAGCAAATCCAAAATCCGAGAAATACCACGAGCGCCCATCCGAACACCGTCACCTCGAGTCCGAACCATCCCGATGGCCACCGGTGAGCCAAAACCAGCAGCAAGAGACTGCCCACCGCCGCCACTAAGGTGGATATCGCCACGACCCAGGCGAAACCCGTCAACGCCAAGGCCCGGTGCAGTCGCCGCATCGGCGCACCCACTCGGCCCGCGCACCACGGCAAGACAAGCCCATTATACAAAATTACGCTTCCGGCCCCATAAAGCCACCCGCCCGCTATCAATGCCGCAGGCAGGACCACCCAATGCCAAGGGATTAAAATGCCCCATCCCCACAAGTTCGCCAATGTTCCCACAAGAATCCCGAACGGCACGGCCGAAAAAACAAACGGAACCAACAGCGGCCTCATCTCCAGAGGCTGTCCGCACGCCCGAAAGGGTCCGGCGGGAACATTTCGCCACCGCCGATAAGAGGCGGCAGCGATCCAGCGGGCGGCGCTCAGCACCGCCAGGGTACACACCGCCTGCGCCCACGGCCCCAACCAATCGGAACCGGTTCGAAGCTCTCCCCACACTCCCAAGAAGACAGCCACGGGCGCCCAAATGCCTACGCCCAGCATCGTCCATCGGGGAGGCACAAACCACGCTCCCGGCATCCCACCATCACCTCAGGCGAAACTTCGCGTCAGGGGCCCCAATCCCCTTCCTCGTCTAGGGATTTCGCCCCATAATCTGTATCACCGACATCGTCCGTTGGACAGCCGTTCCCTCGAGCACCGCGACCTCACCCAACCTGGGAGCCAAGACCACCGCATAATCGCCGGCAGGCCGCCAAATCCGATATGACAACCCGTCCACCGCCACAGACGGCATTTGGTCCAAAACCTCTTTTAACGCTGCGGCGAGCCCGCGCGGCACCCGGCCTGCTGGAGGGGCGGCGCCATGCATCGACAGGCGCGCCCTTGACCCTAAAAACGGGAGATAGCTCTGGGCCAGTTCCAAAGGCGTCGCGTGAAGCCCGGCGCCCTCACTAAACACGCTGGGCGACAGTTTGGGCAGCGCGGGGTTGGCGTCGGGCGAGAAACCCATCCTGCCTTCATGATAACCCAACTGGGACAATCCCCGGCTGAATCCGGCAGCGCCCCACAGGTTGGCCATCTGAGACAGACTGAGGGCGTGGCGCGACATCGACGAGGCCACCGGCCGGTCGGTGAGCGCCATAGCCAGGATCGGAGGAAGGGCCGCCATGGCCACCGGCCGCGCCTGCCAGAGTGCGCTCGACTCGGTATCACCCGCCCCAACCCACTGCCCCTGACGGTTCAGTACCACCACCGCGCCGTGGACGCCCGCCACTTCGCTCAATTGGGCGGAGAGACGCGGGGCCAGGTCAACACTTACAGAGGTCCCCCCCAAAGGCACCTGGTAGGTACCCTGCACCAGCTTCCACGGTCCCCGTGTGGTGGCGTGCACCGCCCCTGCAGCCGCGGCCACGACGGCACGCGGAATACCCTGTTTAGGAACCCATGTCTTGACCGTCACCTGCTGCAGCGCGGGAATCCGCCGCTCCCAGAGCAGGCGGGCCGCCTTGGGCGCCATCCATAATGCAGCCCCGTCCGACGGGATGGGGGCCTGCATGGCGCGGCTGAGCGCCCGCCGATCCGACGCGGGCACCTCGGAGGCCCACACCAGCACGGCCGGCTCGGTGGCCAGCCGCGTCAACGAGCGCCCCCCCATCCCTAACACCGGCCCCTCCAATACAGGATGGCTGGTCATGACCGGCGCCGGGACGGCGCTAGCGCGAAACCACATCGGACGAATGGCAATGATAGCCAGGACGCCCAGCACGGCGCTGAGTCCCACGGACGATTGAACGACAAGACGACGATTTCTCATGAAAAAACCCCCTCATGGGGGAGTTTTCCACATTTACCCAATTTGAAACCTAGGCGCCGGGATGGCTGTTGGCATAGGCAATATGCGCCAGATGTTCTTGATAGGTGGTCGCAAACAGCATTTTTCCGCTCCGCAGGGAGAGAAAGTACAAATATGATACGTGGGCTGGATGCAGCGCAGCCTCCAGCATGGCCAATCCGGGATTGCAAATGGGGCCTGGAGGAAAGCCTTTGTGCAGATAGGTGTTGTAGGGAGACGAGACCCTTAGGTCGGCGAGAGTCAGGCCGCCTGTCACCCGTCCCTCCAAGGCATACCGAACCGTCGCATCGGACTGAAAGGGCATCCCGATGGCGCGGCGGTTCATGAATACGGCCGCGACGTCCCGGGCTTGTCCTCCCACTTTATCCTCGGATTGCACAATGGACGCCAAGGTCACCCATTGGCCAACCGACAAACGGCTGTGAGACGGGTCGTAGAGGCCTCGGATCACACGGGTCTGGAAGGTCTGCCACATCGTCTCCAAGGCCTGGCGGGCGGTGGTCCCATAGGGGAACGAGTAGGTAGCCGGGAAGAGATAGCCTTCCACGGGATAGCGAACACCCGGCCGGGACTCCGGCATGCCCGGCAACGGCTTTTTGAGCAGCTTCTGGTATTGTTCCATGCTCCCAATATGATGGGCGGCTAACCGCTGGGCGATCTCGAGAGCGGTGAAGCCTTCGGGAATGGATACCCGCGTTACCACAACGTCTCCGGAGCGCATGGAGCTCATAATGGCGCTCAAGGACTGATGGGGAGACAAGCGATACACGCCAGCCGTCAAATGCGTCGCCAGACCGGTGTAGCGGCTTAAGAGGTCGAACGCCCAAGCACTGCGGATGATGTGATGCGCCTCTAGCGTCGCGGCCACTTGGGACGCGCTCTGGCCGGATTGCACGCGGATATATTGATGCGCCGAAGGAGGACCGCCAACCGGTTGGAATTGCATGAAAACCCACGCCAAGACAAACAGGGCGGCCGCCACGGCCGCCGCCCCCATTGCCAACCGCTTACTCATGCGCCACCCTTGCTGACGACCCATCGATGGCGTCACAATGCCACCCGCGACAAAGGCAGATCCTTACTCGTCTCCTTCGTCATCAAGCAGCTCTTCATACGCCTGTGCTACCCGCTCCCACTCTTCTTCGGACTCAATGTCCACCAGGACATCGTCGCCGTCTTGATCCTTCTCCAAGCGGAGAATGACCGCCTCGGCCTCTTCGTCCTCCTCCGTGTCAATAGGCAGCAAAATAGCGTACTCTTTACTCTCAACATCGATGACGTCGACCACGACAAACTCGTGTTCCTTGCCCTCGTCATCCGTCAAGGTGATAATTTCGTCTTCCTCTTCAAAGCCAGCTTCCAAATCTTTGTCGTCAGCCATGTGAGTCTCCTCTCTTGCGCGAGCCATACGCTCGCGGTCCAAGTAGCCTTGCAGAATTAAAGCCGCAGCCAAGCCGTCAATTTTAGCCTTGCGCCGCTCGCGGCGTACCTCCTGCTGAATCAGAATGCGCTCGGCTTCGCGTGTCGTCAGGCGTTCGTCCCAGGTCGCCACCGGCACATCACAGACCGCCGCCAGGCGGTTTACGAACTCCATGGTCTTCTCAGCCTGAGGTCCCACGCTCGCATTCATGTTCAAAGGCAATCCTACCACAATTTGGCCCACATTCCACTCTTCCAAGCGACTCGAGATATCAGCCAGATCATGGGCTAGGCTGCTACGGCGGACAGGATCCTGCGCGCTGGCGATAAGGCCGGTTTCGTCGCTAATCGCCACTCCGATCCATTTATCCCCGACGTCCAGTCCCATTATGCGTTTAGCCATCCGTGGAGGCAATCTCCAGGTGTCGCACATACTGCCGGAGCAGCTCTTCCAAAAGCTCGTCGCGCTCGAACCGGCGGATCATGTTGCGGGCTCCCAGGTGGCTCGTGATATAGGCCGGATCACCCGACAACAAATAGCCTACCAATTGGCTGATAGGGTTATACCCCTTGTCCTTAAGAGCCGCATAGACCTCTCTCAAAACCATGTCCGCTTCTTTTTCTTGGTCGTGGTAATCGCCGAGACGCCGGGTTTCGTCCGACATGCTCATCATTCCACATCCTTTCTGGGTCCCTTCTTCGCGGTGCCGATGGGATTATCCTGCCGCCTCTAGGTTTTTACGGGCCCATTCGCGCGCCTCATGCAACATATTGGGCACTTGTTCCGGAAGACGGCCCCCGGCCTGCGCGATATCGTCGCGCCCGCCTCCGCCTCCGCCAATAATCTGGCTTAATGGTTTCACCACTTGGCGGGCCTGCAATCCTCGTCCCCTCAGCGCCTCGCCGAAAAACACCACCATGGAGACCCGCTCACCGTGCCGGGCTGCCAGAACTGCACCGTCTACCTCTGCTTTCACACCGTCCAGGACCTCCCTCAGGGCCTCAGGGGAGTCCGCTGATACTTCCGCCACTAAGAATCTGACCGGCCCAATTTGCTCGGCCTGACGGGTTAGGTCGCGCCCTAGTTGGGCCCGCTCCATCCTGAGCTGTTCTTCTTGCCACGACTCGAACCGTTTGAGGTCCTCCATTAGTTCCGCCACACGGCCGGCCCATTGATCCGCCGCAACACCCGGGAATAGCGCAGCCATCTGCCGGGTTACCCCGCGCTCACGTCGAAATGCTTCCAAGGCGTTCAATCCGGTCACCGCTTCCAAGCGCCGCGAGCCAGCCCCCACGCTCGTATCCTCGAGAATGGCGAACATCCCAATCTGACCGGTGCGGGCGCAATGCGTTCCGCCGCAGAGCTCCTGGCTAGCCCCCGGGACGGTGATGACGCGCACGGTCTCCCCGTACTTATCGCCGAAGAAGGCCAGCGCTCCGCCTGCCAGCGCTTCCTCCTTGGATAGGAAGTCGACAGACACTGGAATATCCGCCAAGACCCATTGGTTGACCAGGTCCTCGACCGCGGTGATTTGCTCCTCATCTAACGGCTTCGGATACGAGAAGTCAAATCGGAGACGATCCGGAGCCACCAGCGATCCGGTCTGGTGCACGCCCTCCCCCAACACCTGCCGCAAGGCCGCGTGCAGCAAGTGTGTTCCCGTATGGTTGCGCATCGCCCCATAGCGTCGCTCGGCGTCAACCGCCCAGGTTCCGGTCTGGCCTCGGCCAATCCATCCTGTCTCCACCTCGACCAGGTGCCAAATTCCGCCTCCCACCGATTTCAGCGTATCCAGCACCCGGCCGCGTCCGGTCTCGGTCCGGGCCACCCCTTGGTCTCCGACTTGGCCGCCGCCTTCTGGGTAAAAGGGCGTCCGAACCGCGTACACCCACCCGGCGTCACCCACCTCCAAGCGCTCCACCCGGTCGGTCCCCACATAGATGGCTTGCAAGGGCTCTTCCTGCAGCTCCAGCCGCCCGTATCCGAGAAATTCCGACGCCTCGACACTCGGCAACTCAGCGGCCGCATTGGAACGGTTCTGGCGGGCGCGTTGGCGCTGCTCCGCCATCAACTGCTCAAAGCCGGCATCGTCCACCGCTACGCCACGTTCCAACGCGGCATCCCGGGTGAGATCCAATGGGAACCCAAAGGTGTCGTAGAGCTGGAACACCTCTTGGCCCCCCAGCGTGTCCCCGGCGGCCAGACCGGACAGCTTCTGTTCCAACACCTTCATGCCGGCCTGCAATGTGATGAGGAAACGCTCTTCCTCCTGTTTGATCAGTTCCTCGATGACCGGCTGGCCGTTAATCACCTCCGGATAGGCGCCGCCCATAATGCGGCCCACGTCCCCTACCAAGCGATAGAGGAACGCCTCTTCCAATCCCAGCTGCATGCCGTACCGCATGGCACGCCGAAGAATACGGCGCATTACATAGCCGCGGCCTTCATTGCTGAACGAGACACCTTCCGCCAAGAGGAACGTGATGGCCCGAATATGATCCGCAATCACCCGAAACGGCATTCCCGCCGGACCGCGGTCGTACGCCTGGCTCGACAGACGCTCCACAGCCCCAATTAAGGGTCTTAGCAAATCGGTATCCCAGTTGCTGTCGACCCCCTGCAGGTACGCGGCAATGCGCTCTAATCCCATTCCGGTATCGATACTGGGACGCGGCAAGGGTGTCATCGTACCGTCCTCAGCCCGCTCATACTGCATGAACACGAGGTTCCAGACTTCCTGAAGCCGGTCGCACTCACACTGCCCCAGCCCGCAGTTTGGCCCACAGGCATATGCGGGGCCTCGGTCGACAAAAATTTCGCTGCTGGGCCCGCAGGGACCCGTATCACCCATAGCCCAGAAGTTATCGTCTCCCAGACGCACGATCCGCTCCGGTGACACCCCCGCCTCATCCTGCCATAGCTGATGGGCTTCATCGTCTGTCTCATACACCGTGACCCACAGGACGTCTCGGGAAATGCCCAAATCCTCCGTTAAAAACCGCCAAGCCAGCCGGATGGCATCACGCTTGAAGTAATCGCCGAACGAAAAGTTTCCCAGCATCTCAAAGAACGTGCCATGGCGCGCGGTTCGGCCGACCTGGTCCAAGTCGTTATGCTTTCCGCCCGCCCGCATGCACTTTTGAACGCTCACAGCCCGCGAATAGGTCCGCTTGTCGAGCCCTAAAAAGACATCCTTAAACTGCACCATCCCTGCATTCGTAAAGAGCAGGGTGGGATCCCCGGCCGGTACCAGGGGGGAACTCGGCACCACCTGGTGTCCGTTCCCTTCAAAGTAGTCCAAAAACTTTTGTCGAATGATGGCTGCCTGCACCAAGGCGCCTCCCTCTCTCATGATGCTTCATTGTACCGATGGCGTGGAATCGTGGTCAAGGGAGACCACAAATCGATGATAGAGGTGGGTCATCACGACTCGAATGACGGCCGCCACCGGCACCCCGATCAGGAGCCCGGTAAAGCCGGCCACCGCGCCCCCAGCCAGGATGGCAAATATGACAATGAGGGGGTGCAGTCCAACCGACTCCCCCACCACTTTCGGCGAAATGACGGTCCCTTCCAACTGATGGATCACGACAAATCCTGCCACTGCATATAAAGACACCCAGGGAGACCGGGTAAGCCCCAGCAGGATGGCGGGGATAGCGCCCGCGATGGGTCCCACGTAGGGTATGACGTCGGTGATGCCGGCCACCGCCCCAATCAGGACCGCAAACGGAATATTAAGCATCATCGACCATACCGCCGACAAGATGCCCACCACCAGCGCCACCATCAACTGCCCGCGGATGTATCCATTCAGCGCCCGGTCCACGTCGTAGCCCAGTTTGAAAACCGGTCCCCGCCAATTCACTGGCACGAGCGCCCAAAACCGTTCGCGAATGCGGGACAGGTCTTTGAGCACGTAAAAGGCCAAAATCGGCGAGATGACAAAGCTAAGGAGTCCCGGAACCAATCCGAACACGGTGTGCACCGAACCCTTAAGTAAACGCAGCATCTGCTGCTGAATATGCTGACCCGTTCCGGTGATAGCGGAGCGAATGGCACTGGGCATGGGTTGCTGGTGAAAACGCCGGAGCCAGTAATCCCAACTTCCCTGGATGCCCGAGGCCAACGACGGAACATACCGGATCAAGTGGATGCTCTCCTGCAGCAGCAATGGCACCATATACACAATAACGGCGGCGATAACGAGTCCTACCAGAGCATACACCAGCAGAATGGCCCCCACGCGGTTAATGCGGCCGTGAAAGACCATCAGCTCGATCAGCGGCGCCAGTAGGTAGGCAATCACAAAGGCCAGCAGAAACGGCATCAGAACCGCCCGGGCGGCCAATACCAGCCAAAAGACCGCCACAGCTGCCACAATGAGAAGCCCCCAGCGATACCAACGCCGAGGGCTTTGCGTGCCGAGATTCAAAGTCCGCATCGTGCTTAGCTGAGACGGCGCTTGGCCAAGTGAACCAGCCGGTTCCCGCCGTATCGCGCCACCCGGTAGGCCGTCGGCGCCAGGTGCCGCGCCCCGCGGAACGCGAGGCCGTACATCCCGCGCCGGGGCCGTCTGAGAATCCAGAATCCCGCCATCACCGCGCCGACCAAGGTGCCTGTAATCATTCCGGTCACATACCGCCTCATAGTCCTATCCCCTCCAACCCTTCTGGCCCGATCCGCGAGAGTTCCCCGTCAGCCTCAACCCGGTACATCCGCACGCCTTTATGGCCCATCGAGAATTCAATGTAGCAGTCCCAGCAATAATATTGCCCGGTTCCCACCCGGCCTACGTTGCGGCCTGCACACGCCGGACATAACGGGTCCTTGTCCATCGGGTCCCCTCCTTCGATCGTCTTACAAGAAGGGTTCCCCGGGCGCGTAAATTTTAATCCTGTCGCCAGCTATCTCCAGGACCTCCTGCATTGGCACTACCAAAGCCCCGGAAATCAGGTCGCCCAACACGCCCCGCGAGACCACCAAGTGGGTAACCTTGAGGCTCTTTTCATCAAAGAGATAATCTCGAAACCGCCCCTGCAATATTCCCAGGGTGTCCACCACCAGCAAGTTTTTCAGCCGCTTCTGGCGCCCCACGACCTCCCGGCGCCAACTCCGCGGCCGCCGCTCCACCAGAGATCGTCTGGCGATTTCGACGCCCACATTGGTCACCCGGGCTTCCGGGCCGCACGGCACAAAGAGAGCATAGAAAGGACGCCGGGGCAGGAGGAATCCCTCGATCGAGAGATCGTCCCAATTCACCACGACGTCCTCAACAGTCCTCCACGGCCGTTCACGGCCTGCAACCCATATGGGGAGATGGGTGATATGCCACCCGCTGATCATCGCGTCCTCCTCAGCGGGAAGGCTTCGCGATTTTCCCTCCCGCAACCAATACGTCGTCCTGATACAGCACCGCAACCTGGCCAGGACTAATGGCCCACTGCGGGTCCGCGAACTCGAGGCGGGCCCCGGTGCCCTCAGGGATCCACCGGGCCTTCGCCGGCTCCATGTTATACCGCACCTTTCCCTGCCCCCAGATAGGGAGTTCGGGCGCCCGGCCAGACACGTAATTGACATCGTCTACACGCGCCAGCTCCTGCATGGCCTCCTCGCGGCTGCCCACCACCACGTGATTGGCCGCGGCGTCGAGGCCGACTACGTAACGGGGCTCCGGCGTGGTAATCTGCAGTCCCCGGCGCTGCCCCACTGTGTAGAAGGCAACCCCTTGATGCTCACCCAAGCGATTGCCGGCCGTGTCCACGATGTCGCCCGCCTTCTGAGCTTCTGGCCGATGCGCTCGCAGATACCCCTGGTAGTCATTTTTGGGCACGAAGCATAGTTCCTGGCTATCCGGCTTCTGAGCCGTCACTAGTCCTCGGCTTTCCGCAATGGCCCGGCTCTCTGCCTTGGTCAGGCCGCCCAGTGGAAACAGCAGGTGGGCCAAGTCGGCCTGACCCAGGGTATACATCAAGTAGCTTTGGTCCTTTTGCCGATCGTACCCCCGCAACAGCTCATAGAGCCCGTCCCGCTCACGCACCTGTACATAATGTCCAGTGGACAAAAAGTCCGCTCCTTGGGATTTTGCCCAATCCCACATCGCTCCAAACTTGATGTTGCGATTGCAGAGCGCGCACGGGTTGGGGGTGAGCCCTTCCAGATACGCTTCCTCGAAGGGCCGGATAACCTTTTCGAAGAACGGCTCCTCAACATCCACCAAGTGGTGGGGAATGCCCAGCTTTTTGGCGACCCGCCGCGCATCCACAATGGCTTCCAATCCGCAGCAGCTGTTCGTCGTCTCGGCCGGCAAGTGCCGCATGGTCACGCCGATAACCGCGTATCCCGCCTCCAACAACAAAGCGGCGGCCGCCGAGGAGTCGACGCCGCCGCTCAAGCCTACGACTACCGTCTTGTTTCCCATACTATCCTCCTTTGCTCAAAAACGATGCCGATTCGCCCGGCAACGACAGTTTGGTGCGCTGAAAACCCCGTTGTTCCATGATTAACCGATCCATGGTGATTTGACTCATGGCGTCATCAACCGCTTCCTGAACCCGCGTCCAGACATCAGGACCAATGCACCAATCCATTTCCGCGCATCCGGTACCGTCGTCCGTGGCACATTCCGCCACCACAATCGGTCCTTCCACGGCCGCAACAACGTCCCGTACGGAGACACTCTCGGGACAACCCGCCAATCGATAGCCGCCTTGGGCTCCGCGCATTCCCACCACGAGACCGGCGCGTTTCAATAGCGGCATCAGCTGCTCCAAGTACTGCTCGGGAATATTTTGCGCATGCGCAATACTCGACACGGTCAAGGGTCCGCGACCGGCGTGAAGGGCCAGTTCGTATACCGCTTTGACCGCATACCGTCCTTTGCTGGAGACCTTGAACATACGCGCCACTCCCAGAATTCTTTGTCTTTAGCGTAGCACCGGAAGGCTTGAGGGTCAACTCAGCCTCCCGTCAGTAGGTTCGGGCCTTGGGCTTGTAATGGGTGATAATCACCGGCTCCCGCGCCATTTTCAACTCCCCATCCGGTGTCTTCGAAAACAGAAAATGGCAAAGAAATTCCTCGTCCCGGCGTGTCGGAAAGTCCACCCGCGCATGGGCTCCTCGGCTCTCTTCGCGTCTTATCGCCCCTTCCACGACCGTATCAGCCAGGTCCAGCAGGAACCCTGTTTCGAGAAACGCCAGCAGATCATAATTGAAGAGGCGCCCCCGGTCCATTAACGATGCCTGGCCATAGCGATGGTGGAGGTCCTGCAACCGGGCTTGCGCCTCCTGCAGTCGTGCGCCGGTGCGAAAGGTGCCCGCCATCCGGGTCATTGTCTCCCGCAATTCGCGACGAATAGTGCCGTAGTGCTCGCTCCCGGTGCGTGAAAAAATCTGGTCCAGGGTCTCTTGCGTCTGCTGGAGACGCTGATCGGTGATATGAGCCGGGCCATTTTGGGCTACATGTCGGGATGCCTCCACACCCGCCAATCTCCCAAATACCAGCGTGTCCAGCAAAGAATTGGCCCCGAGTCTATTGGCGCCGTGGACACTGACCGCGGCGCACTCGCCAGCGGCGTAAAATCCTGGCAGGATGGTCCGCCCGTATTTGTCGGTGGCAATGCCGCCCATCATATAGTGCTGTCCCGGTTGTACCGGAACGGGGTCATGGACCGGATTGACCCCCTTATAGGTGATGGCGAAGTCGTAGATCTCGGAAAGCCGCTGACGGATTAACGTCTCGCCCAGATGCCGCAAATCCAAGTGCACATAGCCTCCATCGAATCCCCGCCCTTCGTCAATTTCTGTCTCGATAGCCCGGGACACGATGTCTCGCGGGGCCACCTCCATCAGTTTGGGGGCATAGCGCTCCATGAACCGTTCTCCCTCCCGGTTCACCAAATAGGCTCCTTCTCCCCGTGCTCCCTCCGTAATCAGGACATTCATCCCGGGTAAAGTGGTGGGATGAAACTGCACGAACTCCATATCCTTCAATGGGACGCCGGCCCTCAGCGCAATCGCCATTCCATCCCCCGTGTTGATATAGGGATTGGTCGTGCGCGCATACATCATGCCGGCGCCGCCGGTCCCGAAAATCACGGCCCCCGCGTCAATCGCCACGATGCTCCCGGTCGCAATGTCGAGCGCAATCACCCCGGCTGCTCTCCCGTCCTCCACCACCAGCTCCAGCACAAAGAATTCTTGATGCACCTCGACACGGTGTTTAATCGACTGCTCGAATAAACTTTGATAGAGTGCGCGGCCTGTCTTGTCGGCGGCATAGCACGCCCTGGGGTACCCCTGCCCGCCGAAAGAACGCTGCGCGATGCGCCCATCGGGCCGCCGGGAGAAGAGCGTGCCCCAATGTTCCATCTCGTAAACGACCCGGGGCGCATCCTCGCACATCAGTTCGGCAGCATCCTGATCAGCAAGATAGTCGCTGCCTTTTATGGTGTCAAAGGCGTGGTCTTCCCAGCGATCCTCGGGATCCAGTGCTGCGTTGATGCCGCCCTGCGCAGCCACAGAGTGGGAACGCACCGGATACACCTTCGAGATAACCCGCACGCGATAGGCCGGATCTACGGCCAACGCGGCGCGCAAGCCCGACAGGCCCGCCCCCACCACCACCACGTCACACGTCAAGTGTTTCGATTCCCCGTCTCTCACCGGCGCAGCTCCTCCTGTACCATGGCGCGCTTCAGAACCTGTATGCCCCGCGTGATGGGAATCCCCTTAGGGCAGGCCTCCGTGCAGTTAAAGATGGTGCGGCAGCGCCACACCCCCTCCGGGTCATCCAGGACCGGGGCGCGCGTTGGCGTCCCCGCGTCACGCGGGTCGGCCTCAAACCGGTACGCCTTGATAAGCGCTTGGGGTCCAAGAAATTCTTGATCCAGCCCCACAATCGGGCACGCCGCAAAGCAGATTTGGCAAAAAATGCAGTCCGACGCCTTTGACAGCAGCTGAAAGTCATCCGGCTCCATTTGCATGCGGCGCTCCTTCTCAGGTTCCGGCTTGTCAACGGCCGGCATGAGCCAAGGGAATACGGCGCTAAACTTGTCCCAAAACGGCGTCTGGTCGACCACCAAGTCCTTCAAACGCGGCAGGTTGAAGAGCGGTTGGATGCGAATAATGCCGTGGGCATCCTGCACCTCAGAGATTTGGGTTTTGCAGGCCAACCGGGGCCACCCGTTAATCACCATGCCGTCCGAACCGCAGATTCCACTCCGGCAGGACGCCCGGAACGCCAGACTCCCATCCTGTTCCTCCCGCACCCGCATGAGCGCCGCCAACACCGGGTCTCCCGGCTCGGCTGGTACCTCAAAGGTCTGCCAGTAGGGTACCTGTCCCGTCTCGGGATTAAATCGCTGGATGTCCAACTGAACGGTATCGTCCATCTGCTCGCCTCCTAAAGATAGAACCAAGCCCGACCGTTAAGAAACGCTGATAAGATGTCTCCGCCCAGTACCAGCGTGGCAAGCCCCACCACCCACAGCACGCCGGTCGTAAGCCGCTGGGCGGTCGGGCCCATGATGCGGTCGAACAGGACGCTCCGAAACCCGTTTAAGGCGTGGTATACCACGGTCAGCAGCAGCGCATAGTCAACGGCGTCGTAGAGCGCGTGCATCAGCCGTGCGACCACTCCGTGATAGGTGATAGCCTGTCCCAAATGCATGAAGTGCTCGATCCATAAGTGGGCCACCACCAACACCAACAACGCCAGCGCCGATAGCCGCTGCAGAACCCATGGCCAAGCGCCCCTTCCGCCGCCCCTCACCGCCCCACCGCCAGCGGAGCCATCACCACAGCTGCCCCCAGAAGCGCCAGCGCTCCCATAATCAACGCGCTCCAAAACAGCGGGCGTTGGCGCTCGAGACCCCAGCCCATGTCCAGGATGAGAAGCCTGACCCCATTCAACGCGTGATAGAGAATCACCGCGAAGAGTGCCAAGTCGGCCACAATAAAGGGTGGCGTGGTCAGAGAGGCCACCACCCGGTTAAAGGCGCGCGGTCCCCCGGGCCACACCACAGACGACAACACGACCAAGTGAAAGTACAAATACGCCAAAATCAGAAGACCGGACACCCGGTGCAAGAGCCATGCCACGGTGCCGGTCCGATAAATCGTGCGAATGCGATAGCTCCTCTGACCCATGCATGGACCCCCTCAGGGAGCAGTATCTCCCCGAGAGGGCCGCATTATGACGGACTAGAGGCCGTTTCCCGGATAGGACCACAGATGGCCGGTGTCCGGGTTCATCTTGCCGGGTACGACCCCGGGCGGCAAAAAGTCCAGACCGTCCGGGATGTTCAAGTATCCGGGAGCCTTGCCCGGCACTGCCGTGTGGCCGTACTGCCACACAATTTTGTTGGTCTTGGGGTTAATGACAATCACCCGGTCGTTGTAGTCGTCGTTCAACAATACCATGCCGTTCTTCAACATCACGGCCAACGAGGGGTGGTTTAGCATGCCTGGTCCCGATTGGACATTGTACTCCCACAACACCTGCCCCTTGGGGCTCATTTCCACCACCGCGCCGGGATCGGTATAAAACGCGACGATGATGTTCCCATCAGGCGTGAAGTTCGCGTCTGAGGGGTAATAAAATTGTGAGGGAAAGTGGACCGTCCACTGGACCTGGTTCTTGCGGTTCAGCAATATTGCGTCGTTGCCCCCGATTTGCGTCACCAGCATACCGCCGTTAGGAGCCGGAAAATCCCCGTTCGGCGCCGCGTAGGTCGTGGGCGGATTCACCTGATAGGTGCCCGTTTGGCCGTATTGCTTCAAAATCGCATGGGTCTTGCGGCTGATGAACAGAATGCGCTGGTTCCTAATGTCAGCGGTGGTGACAACTTGTCCATGCGGCGTGTCGTACAAAAAAGCATCATCCGGTGTGTTTAGGTACCCCGGGAGGTCTCCGGGTGTGCCTGGATGTCCGTAATTCCACACCACTTTCCTGGTCTTGAAGTTCAAAATGGAGACCACGTCGTAGCCCTCTTGATTGGTAATGATTTCGTTGAAATGGGGGCTGAAGAAGACATCGTCATCATCATGCAACTGTGATGGTTGTCCCGGTTTGGGATACTGCCACACGACTTTTTTTTGGGGATTCACTAACAAGATCC
>JAJZBJ010000062.1 GCA_021798975.1 Bacillota bacterium
GATCTTCATATTGTAGCGTCTAGGTGCCAAAAAACGCCACTTTCCCCGACGACAGGGGATTGCTAGACTGGAAATAGCTTCCGGGGGAGGGATGACGTTGCCGAAGCTGCCGAAGAATCGCTTCAAGGAGCATAAGCACTTCCAGACCTATGACCAGCATACGCACCAAGACGGTGCATTGGATGCTAAGACGAAAGAATTGATGCATCGAGCCTTGGTGTTGGCCTATCACTGTGAGCCCTGAGCGGTCAGTCACTTCGCAGGTGCGAAGCGGGCTGGGGCTACGGACGCGGAGATTGAAGAGACAGTCCATATGGCTGCCTCGGTCAGCGCCGGGGTGGTGTTGGCGATGGCCGATCGGAGTATGGCGTCCCTGGAAAGCGGACATTTCTGGTGGCGTCCTGATGGGCCGGAGACGCGATAGTGGTCTGGGTGTTTGATGCGTATGGGACGCTCTGGGATGTCGGCTGCATCGAGGCGGCTGTGGCGCAGGCACGCGTCCCCGACAGCAACCGGTTTCTTTCGCTCTGGCGCCAGAAGCAGTTGGAGTACGCGTTCTTGCGGACTCTGACGGGGCATTACGCGCCCTTTTCCCTCGTAACCCGGGATGCCCTGCAGTACACGCTCGAGACCGTGGGGGTCACCCTCACAGCGAACCAAGAGGCGGCGCTTCTCGATGCCTGGTTCCACCCCCAGGCGTTCGGGGATGCGAAAGAGCTCTTGGCGTCTCTGAAGGGCGAGGGGCGATGGATTCTCTCCAACGGTGATCCGGCCATGTTGGACGCGGGGGTTGACGCCACTGGGCTTCGCGGATGTCTGGAGGGCTATGTCAGCGTGGACCAAGTTCAGCGATACAAGCCGCATCCGGAGACATATCGATTGGCGGTTGCCGTCGCCCAAGCCTCCCCCGAGGAGGTTGTGTTCGTGTCCTCCAACGCATGGGATGTGGCTGGCGCCGCCCGTTTTGGCTTCCGCACCGTCTGGGTGAACCGGACTGGCGCCGCGCTAGACCGCTTGGGCGTCGAGCCCTGGCGCGTTGTCCCGAGTCTGGCTGCTGTTAAGGATCGCGGGTGTCGTTGAACGCGTCTGGGAGCTAACGGAAGAGCATACGTTACTCGAGGAACTAAATAATCCTCGGTAATATCGCGAGAAGATACGCTATTATCTGTCAACTCAGAGTATAATGGCGGCAGAATAATTGTGGGACGAGAGAGAGGCCTTTGGCGGCCCCAAGAAAGAAGGAGTGATTGTCAAATGTCTGACGAGCGCATGGAACGCGACATTGAGGTTCACTGGCGTGAAGAGGATTACTACGAGCCGCCGGTTGGGTTCGCGGCCCAGGCGAACTTGCGTGATCCCCAGGTGTATGACAAATTTTCCTTGGAAAACTTCCCGGACTGCTTCACGGCTTATGCTGATTTACTGGACTGGGAAAAGCGATGGGATACGGTGCTTGACAATTCCCATCCACCGTTTTGGCGCTGGTTTGTGGGTGGGCGGCTCAATGCCTCGTACAACTGCGTGGATCGGCATCTGGCGGAACACAAGAATAAGGTCGCGTACTACTTCGTGGCTGAGAACGAAAACGACCCCATCGTCGCCATCACATATCAGGAGTTGTACTGGCGGGTTAACGAGTTCGCCGCCCTGCTACGCGACTATGCCGGCGTCAAGAAGGGCGACCGCGTGACGATCCATATGCCCATGGTGTTGGATTTGCCGGTGGCCATGCTAGCCTGCGCGCGGCTCGGCGCCATCCATTCGGTCGTCTTCGGAGGGTTCAGCGGCCAAGCCTGCGCCGACCGGGTCGTTGACTCGCAGAGCTCGGTGCTGGTGACCATTGATGGCTACTACCGCAACGGCAAGTGGCTCAACCACAAGGAAAAAGCCGACGTCGCGGCGCAGAAGGCGGCCGAGGCGGGGCAGAAGATTGAGCACGTGCTCATTTTCCAGCGCGATGCCGGTCATTACGGCGGGGGCGACTTGGTCGAAGGTCGCGACGTCCTGGTACAAGATGTGCTGCCGCAGTATCGCGGCCGGACCGTGGCGCCGGAATCCATGCCGGCGGAAGATCCCTTGTTTCTGATGTATACCTCAGGGTCGACCGGGAAGCCCAAAGGGATTCAGCATGGCACCGGCGGGTATCTCTCCTACGCCACCGCCACCAGCAAATATGTGCTCGACATTCAACCGGACGACGTCTATTGGTGTATGGCGGACATCGGGTGGATTACCGGCCACTCCTACATCGTTTATGGGCCGCTGTCTTTGGGAGCCACCTCCGTCATCTACGAAGGCGGCCCCACCTACCCGGATGCCGGACGGCCGTGGCGCATCGCTCAGCGTCTCGGGGTCAACATTTTCCACACCTCGCCGACAGCCATCCGCAGCCTGCGTCAACACGGGGATTCCATTCCTGGGCAATATGACTACCACTTCAAGCTGATGGTGACGGTGGGCGAGCCCATCGAACCCGACGTGTGGCGCTGGTACTACAACGTGGTGGGCAAACGCGAGGCTGCCGTAGTCGACACCTGGTGGCAAACCGAGACTGGCGGCCATGTGGTCAGCACCATTCCAGCGTTGAAGGCCATGAAGCCCGGCAGTGCCGGCCCAGGCCTCCCGGGAATCCATCCGGTCATTTTGGATGATGATGGCAACGAGGTGGCGGCGGGATCGGGAGAAGGGGGCAATATTTGCATCCGAAACCCCTGGCCGGGCATTATGCAGACTATTTGGCGCGATCCGGAGCGGTTTGTCCGTACCTATTACGGCAAATATAACAAGAACCCCGAGTCCAAGGACTGGCGGGACTGGCCGTATATGGCAGGCGACGGGGCCATGGAGGCGGCTGACGGCTACTTCCGGATTTTGGGCCGGATAGACGACGTCATTAACGTGGCGGGACACCGCATGGGCACCAAGGAGTTGGAGTCTGCCGTGCTGCAAGTTCCTGAGGTCGCGGAAGCGGCCGTGGTGGCTGCCCACGATGACGTCAAAGGCACCATGCCCGAAATTTATGTCTCGCTTCAGCCAGGGGTGGAAGGCACGGATGCCCTGAAGAAAAAAATTGTCGATGCCATCGTCAGCGATATCGGGCCGATTGCACGTCCGCGGCAGGTCTGGATTGTTCCAGATTTGCCCAAAACGCGTTCCGGCAAGATTATGCGCCGGATCTTGGTGTCGATTTCCGATAATACAGATATTGGTGACGTCACCACGTTGTCCAACCCGGAAGTGGTTGAGACGATTCATCAGTTGGTGCGTCCCTAGATCGAGCGCGTATTGGCGCTCGGTCGATCAGCACTGGATCAGTCCGCAGCTGTGCCCCAAGGTTGAGGATCCAAGCTGATAGCGGAAACATCTGTCTGTCATACGAGGAGGGGTTGTATGGAAGGGAAGTTGGCTAATCCAGCGCCGCTCGGACTTGCAGGGTTTGCGTTTACGACCTGGATGCTTAGCATGGTTAACGCCGGATGGTATCCGGCCGGATCAGTCGGATTGGTGCTGGCCTTGGCGATGGCCTATGGCGGTACCGCCCAGCTGGTGGCAGGGGTGTTGGAGTACAAGAAGGGCAATACCTTCGGGACCGTGGCGTTTTTCTCCTACGGCGCCTTCTGGTGGTCGTTCGCCCTCTACGCCCATTTCTTTGCTGCCGGGGTACCCCAAGCTTTTGTAGGCTGGTACCTGTTTGTGTGGGGCGTCTTTACGTTCTACATGTGGATCGCCACCTTCCGGGCCAACATGGCCTTGCAGTTGGTGTTCCTGGCGCTGTGGGTCACCTTCGTGCTGCTGGCCATCGGTAACTGGGGCATGGCCTCGATGGGCACGCTTGGCGGCTATGTCGGAATGGTTACCGCAATTCTCGCGTTCTATCTGTCGGCTGCCGAGGTGATTAACGAGGCGTTTGGCCGGTCGGTGCTGCCAATCGGACCGTTCAACCGCACTGCGGCGTCCTCGCCTTCTCAGAGCGCCTAACCACAGAGGACAGCCGAATAATGCACAGCGGCCCTGCGAAGGGCCGCTGTTTTCGTCGGTATCGTGGGCTCCCCTATCCCAGCAAATGGCCTGTAAGCCATTCCCGGATTAGTTCCAGGCGCTTGACGCGGTGCCATGGCTTTCCCGAACGGGAGAGTTCGTGGCTTTCTCCCGGGAAACGGGCAAACGCGACCTCGCGGCCTAGCCGCTTCAAGGCCGCGAAGAGTTCCTCGGCCTGGCTGATGGGGCAGCGGTAGTCTTCTTCCGAATGGATGATGAGGAGCGGGGTGTGCATCTTAGAGACCGACATGAAGGGACTAGCTTCCAGATAGCGCTGGGGGTTTTGCCAGGGGGTGGTGTCCCACTCCCATTCGTCTAGATACCCGACGTCACTGGTGCCGAAGAAGCTGAATTCATCGACCACCGAGCGCATGGTGACGGCGGCCCGGAACCGCTCTGAGTGGCCAATGGCCCAGTTGGTCATGAATCCCCCGTAGGAGCCCCCTAAGATGGCCAGCCGTTTCTCGTCAAAGAGCTTCGTGCTGAGCGCGCGATCCAAACCCGCCATGACATCACGGAAATCCTCCTGGCCCCAGGCGCCCTTAATTGAGGAGCAGAAGGGTTCGCCATAGCCGCGGCTGCCATGGGGGTTGGTGAAGACCACCCCAATGCCGGCTGACACCAGCATTTGAAACTCAAAAAAGAAGGTCGGGGCATACATGGTCATGGGGCCGCCATGCACTTCCAGTGCCAAGGGGTGGGGGCCGACGCCGTTCGGCAGCAGATACCATCCATCCATCTCCTCTCCCAAGGGTTGGGATTGAAAGGTGAAATGCTGGGGCCGGGCCACCGCTAGTTCGTTCAGCAGTTCCTGGTTGTAGTGCGTGACCCGGCGCATGTCGAAGCGGTGGCCGTCATACTGGGCGGCGAATACGTCTCCGGGACTTTCGGCATCGGCTTGCAGCAGTACAAAGCGGCTCAAAGAGCGATCAGATGCCCAGCCGTATATCACGCGGGAGCCTTCCGTGAGCCAGCGCATTCGCTGCTCGGCGACATTCCACTCCGCAGGCTGCACTGAACCCCGGGAACTCACGAGCGCGATAAGCCGGTTCCCATCCGGGGAAATTCCGAGTCGCAGGCTGGGAGCGCCGTGGGCATGCATGTCGTCGATGGCCTCGTTGCCGAAATCATGGTCTCCGGGGTCCCAGATCAGCTCCGGGCGACCGGGGGTGCCGTCATTGACGGACACACGAAAGAGCTTTGTCTGCGTATAGAAACCTTCTGTGTAGCGATGGCCGAAGAAATACAGCCATCGACCATCCGGCGAGAATTGAGGCGCCCCGTAACTGCCGCGTCCGTCGGTGATTTGCTTCTCCTGGCCGCTCTGGAGGTCTAATAAAAAGAGGTCTTCATAGGGATTCATGTCGGGGTCTTCTTGGCGATTGGACTGATACGCCACCGAGGTACCGTTGGGATGTATGGCGGCTTGGCTGTGGTGGAAGGCCCCGTGGGTGAGAACTTCCGGGTCGCGGCGCATGTCCACAGACAGCCGCACCAAATGACGATGTCGGGTATGGTCGAGATACCCGGCCGTGTCGAGGCGGTAGAAAATCCGCGTAATGTAGCGCACGTCCTGGGTGTACTTGTCTTTCAGTCCGCGCTTCTCCTCGTTTTTGGCATGCGCTTCCCGGGTGGCTGGGAGCTCCCGGTCCTCCAGGTCAACCTCGACCAGGAGGCTTTGCCCGTCCGGGAACCAGACGGGATTCGCGGCGTCGCGATCCCAATCGGCCAGGGAGCGCGGCTCTCCGCCCGCAAAAGACATCAGGAAGAGTTGCTGCCAATCATCGACGCGGCGGAGGAACGCCAGGTGCCGGCCATCCGGCGACGGCCGGGGCGTGCTGTCCTGGGGACCATGGGTGAGCGGCCGGGACTGCAGGGTGTCGCGGTCAACCGCCAGAATGTGGCGCCGATAGGTATTCTTTTCCTGATCGATGGACTGCTCCACCACGTACAGTTCATCACCGCGCGAACTGATGGCGACGTCTTCAGGCACCACAAACCGGAATAAATCTTCGGGAACGAGTGGACGGTTCACGTTCGACCTCCTATTTTTTCCTGTCACTAGTTATGTCCGATTCGCCCGGCATCGACTCGATTCCTGCCTTATCTTTTCTTTCCGCTACCAAGTTGGTAACATAAGTTGATATTGATTGCCGAGGAGGCCGCCGTGGATCAGCAACACATCCGCAATTTTTCGATTATCGCCCATATCGACCACGGAAAGAGCACCCTGGCCGACCGCCTGATTGAGACCACCGGGACCTTGACGTCGCGGGAGATGGCTCCGCAGGTGCTGGATTCCATGGAGTTGGAGCGGGAACGCGGCATTACTATCAAGGCACAGGCTGTGCGCCTGTTTTATGAGCACCAAGGCGAGACGTACGAGCTCAACCTCATTGACACCCCGGGACACGTGGACTTTACCTACGAGGTGTCGCGGGCCTTGCAGGCGTGCGAGGGGGCGCTGCTGGTGGTGGATGCGGCGCAAGGTGTCGAAGCGCAAACCTTGGCTAACCTGTACATGGCGCTTGACAACGATCTCAGCATTGTCCCAGTCATCAACAAGATTGATCTGCCCAGCGCGGAGCCCGAACGCGTCATCGAGGAACTCATGGAGATCGGGGTGGACGGAACCGACGCGGCCCTGGTCTCGGCCAAACAGGGCATTGGCATCGAAAGGGTATTGGCGGAGGTTGTGGAAAAGGTGCCGCCGCCATCAGGGGATCCCGCATCACCTCTCCGGGCGCTGATTTTTGATTCGCGTTTTGACAGCTACAAGGGCGTCTTGGTCTATATTCGAGTAACGGACGGGCAGATCAAGGTCGGCGATCGGATTCGATTTATGGCGACAGCCAAAGAATTCGAGGTGACCGAGATGGGGGTCTTCGGGCCCCACCCATTGCCCGTGGATCGCCTCTCGACCGGAGAGGTGGGGTTCTTCGCGGCTCAGATCAAGACCGTCCAAGACACCCGGGTGGGGGATACGGTCACGCATGCGGATCGGCCGGCCAGGGAGCCTTTGCCCGGATACCGTCCGGCACAGCCTATGGTCTACTCTGGGCTTTATCCCGTGGACTCGCAAGATTATGGACGTCTCCGGGAGGCGCTCGAGAAGCTGCAACTGAACGATGCGGCGTTGACTTTTGAGCCGGAAACCTCGGCGGCTTTGGGATTTGGGTTCCGGGCCGGCTTTCTGGGACTGTTGCACATGGAAGTCATTCAAGAGCGCCTAGAGCGGGAGTACGACTTAACCCTCATTACCACCGCTCCCAACGTGGTTTATGAGGTTCAGTTGATAACCGGCGAAGTTCTTAGAGTGGACAATCCGGCTTTGCTGCCGCCGGCGGGCGATATTGCCGTGATCGAGGAGCCGGTGGTAGAGGCCAACATCATTACGCCCAGCGACTACATTGGGGCGGTGATGGAGTTGGCCCAGGAGCGCCGGGGCACCTACACGAATCTCAGCTATTTGGACAACGTGCGGGCCATGCTGACCTACCGTTTGCCGCTGGGTGAAATCATGTACGACTTCTTCGACCAACTGAAGAGCCGCACCCGCGGGTATGCATCGCTGGACTACCAGTTGGACGGGATGCAGGCGGCCGATTTGGTGCGAATGGATATTCTGTTGAACGGCGAAGTAGTGGACGCCCTTTCCACCATCGTGCACAAGGACCGTGCGTATCAGAAGGGACGCGCCTTGGCGGAAAAATTGCGAGACTTGATTCCCCGTCAGTTATTTGAAGTGCCGATTCAAGCGGCGATTGGATCGCGCGTCATCGCTCGTGAGACGGTTAAGGCCATGAGAAAAGACGTGCTGGCGAAGTGCTACGGAGGAGACATAACCCGTAAGCGCAAACTCTTGGAAAAGCAGAAGGAAGGCAAGCGGCGCATGAAGTCGGTGGGCAACGTGGAGATTCCCCAAGAGGCCTTCATGGCCATTCTGCGCGTCGACGAGCAGTGAGCCCGTTCACGCTCCCGTGGGGTCTGTACGTGCACATTCCCTTCTGCCAGGCGCGCTGCACCTATTGCGACTTCAATACCGTCACTGGAATGGGGGAAGGGGACCACATCCGCTACGTGGAAGCGCTGGTGCGGGAGTGGAGCGGGGAGGAGATTCCGGACGGTCCCATGGTCTCCATATTTTTTGGAGGCGGCACCCCGTCGCTGATCGATCCGCAACTGTTGGCGCAGGTCATCCAAGCGGTTCGCGCGCGGGTGCCGTTTGCTGCGGAGATGGAAATCACGGTGGAGACGAATCCCGGCACGGTGACCGACGACAAGCTCCGGATTCTTCGAGAGGCCGGTGTCAACCGGTTGTCAATTGGCGCGCAGGCGCGCCAGAATGCCCACCTCATCGCGCTAAACCGTATTCATGATGTCGCGGCCATCGACGACACCGTGCGGATGGCCAGGGCGGCCGGCTTTGCGAATATCAGCCTCGACGCCATCTATGGTCTGCCTGGCCAGACGATGGCGGAGTGGCAGGAGACCGTGGAAGGACTGTTGCGTCTCGGCCCCCAGCATCTTTCCCTCTATGCCCTCATCGTCGAGGCCGGAACACCCTTGCAGCAACAGCTGGAGCGCGGAGCGATCCGACTTCCTCACGACGATGTGACGGCGGAGATGGCAGACTGGGCTGAACAACGCCTCACGGACGCAGGCCTCCTGCCCTACGAAATTTCAAACTACGCCCAGCCGGGATATGAGTCGCGACACAACCGGTTGTATTGGCAGTTGGAGCCGTATTTAGCCTTGGGAGCGGGTGCCCACGCCTATGTTGAGGGCCGCCGCTGGTGGAATATGCGGGGGGTGCGCCGCTATATGGAGATGGTCGAGGACGGGCGGGATCCCATGGACAATGAGGAGAAGCTGTCCCGGGACGAGGAAATGCGGGAATACCTATGGCTTGGCCTGCGTCAGCGCCGTGGCGTTGTGCGGATGGAGTTTCAGGATCGCTTCGGACGTGACCCGGTCGTGGTGTTCGAACCGGCATTCGCGGCTCTGAACGAGCAGTCTCTCGTGACGGTGTCGCCAGCGGCGATTCAGTTGACACGGCGGGGCCGGGATGTGGCGAATGTCGTGGCGCGGGCTTTGGTTGACGCGTCGCCCAGCGAGGCACACTCTTAGTCGTGCGAGGCTTCCTATGGGCATTGCAAGGCCTGCACGCCGGCTGGCTGTCCATTCTTGACAGGGCAAATCCCGGGGTGCTATCGTTTTTTGAGAACTGTTTAGCACTCTCCTTTCAGGAGTGCTAAGAAGCAGCGTGGAGGTGAGCCAATGGATGCCCGAAAGCGGCAGGTGCTGGAAGCCCTCATCGACGACTACATCGCCACTGCGGAACCTGTTGGTTCGCGGACCTTGGCGAAAAAGTACGGTTTGGGTGTAAGCCCGGCCACCATTCGCAATGAAATGGCAGACCTCGAAGATTTAGGGTTTTTAGAGCAGCCGCATACCTCTGCGGGACGGGTTCCGTCTGACAAGGGCTACCGCTATTATGTGGACGAGATTATGCGGCCGCTTGTGTTGGACTTGGCGGAGCGGCAGCGAATCCGTCAAGCGTATCAGGTACGCGTCCGGGAGTTGCACTGGTTTATCCATCAAACGGCCCGGCTGGTCTCGGAACTCACGTTATATCCGTCGTTAGTAGTGGCGCCGCCGGTAGAACAGGCCGCCTTGACGGACCTCAGTTTTGTGCCGTTAGGGCAGGACACCGTTCTCATGGTGCTCAAGACCTCCACCGGCATGGTGGAGAACCAGACGCTTTTGGTGCCCGAAGAATTTGACTCCGACAAGCTGAAGAGCCTGGCGGAAGATTTCACCCAGGAATTCCGCGGCCTTGCCATCCATGACCTGAAAAACCGCATTCTGGATCCCCTGCAAGGGGATGTTAAGCGGTATCCTGAACTGTGGCAGCTGGCGCTGAAGTGGGTCACCGGCCACGACGGAGACGAGGACAAGGTCAGCTTGGCTGGACCGTTGAATATCCTGAACTATCCAGAGTTTCGGGATGTAGATAAGGTGCGGCGGGTTCTGGGCTTTTTGGAAAAAGAGACCGCCGTGGAATTGGCCTCCCGGTACTATGCCGAGGGCGTGCAGGTCGTCATTGGAGCCGAGTCCTCATTGGACGATATCCAGGACTGCAGTTTGGTCACCGCCACGTACCGCGTGGGCGGAAGCGTCGTGGGCCACTTGATGGTGCTTGGTCCTCGGCGCATGCACTACAACCGGGTTATCGGCATCGTCGAAGCGGTATCGGACGAATTATCCCGGGTATTGCACGGCTAGATCATACAGGGGGACGAAGAGGGCCATGGAACAGGACGAACAGCAGAAGACTGAGGGGCAGGAGATGAATGACGATCAGCCCACGGCCGAAACTTCAGAAGACGGTGTCGACGAGGCCGTGGTGGAAGAGGAGCCCGGAACCAACTGGGAAGAAATAGCGCAGTCGCGTTATGACCAGCTCGTCCGGCTTCAGGCGGACTTCGATAATTTCCGCCGGCGCATGGACCGGGAACGGGATGAGATCCAGGGACGAGTCGCGGAGCGGCTTTTGGGGGATTTGTTGCCCGTCTATGACAACCTGGAACGGGCCCTCAAGTACATGCCCACGGACGGCGACGCCAAAGCATGGCGAGTCGGCGTGGAAATGACCTTGAACGGGTTTACAGAGGCGCTGGGACGATTGGGGGTCAAGCCCATCGAGTCCGTAGGGGTTCCTTTTGACCCGCGTTTTCATGAGGCGGTCCAGCGGGTTGACAGCGATCAGCCCGAAGGCACGGTTGTGGAAGAACTGCAGAGAGGGTTTATGTGGAACGAACGGGTGTTGCGGGCCAGCCTGGTGAAGGTATCCACCGGCCAAGGAACATCCGACGAGGAATAATGAAGGAGAAGGAACATGGCTAAGAGAGATTACTATGAAGTGCTCGGAGTTAGCCGTGGGGCTTCTGCCGACGAGATCAAGCGCGCGTTTCGGAAGCTGGCGGCCACGTACCATCCGGACGCCAACCCCGGCGACCACGAGGCCGAAGAGCGTTTCAAAGAGGTCAATGAAGCGTATCAAACCCTATCCGACCCAGAAAAGCGGTCCCGCTACGATCAGTTTGGCCATGCTGCCCAAGACGGAAACTTTGGCGGGGCGGGCGACTTTGGGTTTGGCGGATTCGGTGGGGGCTTCGGCGACATTTTCGATATGTTTTTCGGGGCCCAGGGTCAGGGACAACGCCGTAATGGTCCGGAGCGGGGGCCGGATTTGCGCTATGACTTGACCGTCACGCTGGAAGAGGTGCTGTCCGGCGCTGACAAGGAAGTCAAGGTGGTGCGCGAGGAAACCTGTTCGCGCTGTCACGGCAATCAAGCCGAACCTGGAACCAAGATCGAGACCTGCCCCGACTGTCGGGGCCGTGGTGAAGTGGAACGCATTCAAGATAGTTTTCTGGGCCGTATTCGCCGCATCGAAACGTGTCCCCGTTGTCGCGGAAACGGCCGGCTTATACCCAATCCGTGCAAAACCTGTGCCGGGCGCGGCGTGGTTCGCGCTGAAAAGCGGCTCACGGTGAAAGTGCCTGCCGGGGTCGACGAGAGCACGCGGCTGCGCGTGCAGGGCGAAGGGGCGGCCGGACGACGGGGCGGCGGGCCTGGAGACCTTATCGTGTTTATTCGAGTGGCCCCTCATGAACGATTCCGCCGTGAGGGCGACGACCTCTGGACCGACCTCAAAATTGGGTTTGCGCAAGCGGCCCTGGGCGCAGAATTGGAGGTCCCCAATTTGGCTGGTGGACAGGACACGGTGCATGTGTCGCCGGGCACGCAGACCGACACGGTCTTCCGCGTGGCGCGCTCGGGGTTGCCGCGTTTAGGTTCGACCGCGCGCGGCAATCTCAACGTGCGGGTGGTCGTGGAGGTGCCGACGCATTTGGGGCCCAAGGAGCGCGAGGTGCTCCGGATGTGGGCCGACATGCGCGGTGAAGAGGTGCTGCCGGAGGACAAAAGTCTGTTGAGGAAAATGAAAGATGCCTTGGGCCGATAACGGATCGTTGGATGCGGCCTATCTCCGCATCACCTGGAGGCCGCCGGCGTCCCAAGTCGGAGACGCGGTGGCCTTCGCCTATACCCTGCCGATGGCGGGTTTGGAGTACGAGGACGGGGAAGCGGTGGACACGCCGTTTACCGACATTCCCATTGAGCCCGGGCCGCCGTTCGTCCGGGTCTACTTGCCGCATTCCGAGGCCGCGGTGTGGTTGGAACGCATTGTGTCGGCGTGTGCGGCGCGGAGCTGGGAGCTCGACTGGGATGAAGTCAAAAGCCAAGACTGGGCCAATGCCTGGAAGGCCTATTATCAACCGCAATGGGTGGGCGCGGATTACGTGATTGTGCCTTCATGGCACCAGCAGTCGCCAGCCGACCCCGTTCATACCTTATGGCTGGACCCCGGCATGGCGTTCGGTACCGGGACTCATGCCACCACCCGGATGTGTTTGAACGTGTTGGCGTCCGACCATTTGACGGGGCGCCGGGTATTGGACTTGGGAGCGGGTTCGGGCATCTTGGGATTGTTTGCCGCGCTCCGCGGGGCCTCCGAGGTGCTGCTGGTCGAGCCTGACCCGGTTGCGGTGGATGCGATTCGCTATAATATCGGCCTCAACCGTCTGGGCGCGGTGGAGGTGATTGCGGGAACGTTAGCCGACGTTCCCAAGCAACGGTTCGATGTGCTGTGCCTGAACCTGATTTGGGACATCATCGCCGCCGAATGGCCGAACCTGCAGCCATATCTGGCCCCCGGGTCCCAGGTGTTGCTGTCGGGACTCTTGCCCGAACGCCGCGATGCCTTGGACCGTATGCTGGCCTCCACCGGACACGTGGCGAGGCGGGTCCAGGAAGAAGATGGATGGCTGCTGGTGGAGGTGAGACATGATCCGCCTGTCGCTTGATGTAGTGGGCGCATGCGGAACGCGCGTGCCGGTGGGGGCGTCTGATTGGCACTATTTAACCCAAGTGATGCGGCGAGAGTCCGGTGACCGCATTGAGGTGTTGGCTGAGGACGGGGAGGTGTTTGAGGCCGTGCTCGTGGATGGCCAGCATGTGGAAATCCGTGGCAAGGTCGCCAACGTGCGAAAGCCGCGCCGGCATATTACCCTTTATCAGGCGCTCTTAAAAGGGGATCACTTCAGCGAGGTGGTGGAGCGGGCGACGGAGGCGGGCATCTCTCGATTTGTCCCCATTGTCACTGAGCGCAGCATCGTCCGCGATGTATCGCCGAATAAAGCCGCGCGCTGGCGCGCGATTGCCAAGGAGGCCAGTGAGCAATGCCAACGCCCCGACGTGCCTGGGATTGAGGAGATGAAGCGGGTGAGCGATCTTCGGGCCGCCGCCGGCAGCGACGCCTTTGTGCTGGATCCCCGGGCAAACGATGCGCGCCCTTGGCTCGTGCCAGCGGACCATCCCTTGGACATCGTCATCGGCCCGGAAGGCGGGTTTACTCCTGCGGAGCTGGACCTGCTCAGCGCGCGCGGCTTCCTTCCCCTGTCGTTGGGGGAGCGCGTTTATCGCGCCGAAAATGCCGGCGCGTTCGCCGCGGTGCTGTTTTTGCAATAACCGACAAGTCCTGCCCGTATTGACAATGTCGTCCTGTCTCCGGAGAGTCAACCACTTTTGGGCAACACTGCTAGATTCGTTTTGTAATCCCTCGGCCATGCTAGCCTCGAGGGAGGTCGGAAACGATGGGCAAAGTCGTTGAACTGAAATTTTGCGATATCTGTCATAAGCCGGTCGTGAAGCGCGATGCGACCTCGCTCACGGCGGGGTTTTTGGAGAGTACGCTGTGCAAGGAATGCTTGACTAAATATGGACACCTCTACCGTCCCTGGTAGACCTTCGGGAGGTTTGACACCCTTTCCACCCAACCCGTATAATAAATTGAATAGACCCCAACCCGTGCGGGTGGAGGGGAGGGAGATTAATGTCAGAGGTCAAGGTCGGCAAAAATGAAAGCCTTGATAGCGCCCTGCGCCGCTTCAAGCGCCAGATCCAGAAGGCCGGGGTGTTGTCCGAAGCGCGCCGCCACGAGCACTATGAAAAGCCGAGTGTTCGCCGAAAGAAAAAGTCTGAGGCGGCCAGGAAAAAGAAAAGCAAGTAAGGGGTTCCCAGGATGTCTCTTCGCGAACGGCTCAATGATGACTTAAAACAAGCCATGCGTGACAAGGACGCGGTCCGCCTCACGGTCATCCGCGGCATCAAGGCGGCGGTGTTGCAGGCCGAGACCCGTGGCGAGCGCACCACGCTGGATGACTCCGGCATCGTGGCGGTCATCGCTAAGGAAGTCAAGGAGCGCCAGGATGCCGCGCCCGACTTTGAACGGGGCGGTCGTCAGGACTTGGTGGACAAACTGGCACAAGAAATCGCCGTGCTTCAGCAATACCTCCCGGAACCGCTGTCGGAGTCGGAGCTAACCGCACTGATTTCTGAGGCCCTGAAGGAAACAGGAGCCCAGGGGCCCAAAGACATGGGGAAGATGATGGGGTGGCTTTCGCCCCGCACGCGAGGACGGGCAGATGGACGCATGGTCTCTGAGGCGGTCAAGAGAGCGCTTCAGAACCGCGCGGAATGAGGTTTTCCAAGGGCCGAAAGGCCCTTTTTTTCTTGGGGTTGGCGATTGTTGTCGGTGTGTTGTGGACTGCGTATCCGCGCCCGCTTCCGGTGTCGAACGTGCCGGATTTATGGATCTTTTATGCTCGGGCCACCGGCGTCAACGAGGTGCTGTTTGGACGGCGCTACACGGCCCGGGGCAAGCCGGCCGGGTCGGTCCTGCGGCTGGGGCGCTTAGGACTCGTGCAGGAGGCCGAAACCGCATCGAATGGACCACAGGGCTGGGAATGGGTCACCACCGGCGGAGCCGTCTTCGGCATCCACGGGGGGCGCGTGGTTGCGCGCCGGCCGGCGCCGCAGGGATCGCAAATTGTATCCCTGGCCGTGGTGGACAACACCCTGCAGGCGGTAGCCGAACGGATGGACGGGAGCCATGTGAGCGTGCTGGTGTGGAAGAGCGATGGATGGGTGGAGGAAGCGACCAATCTACCGCTTGGCATCACCACGCTGCTCGCCGGTCCGGGACAGAGTGTATGGAGTCTTACCGCGGAGCCTGATCGGGCGCGACTGACAGAGATTACGGGCGGCCGCATCCAATACCGGACCGGACGATTGGAGCCGCAGGGCACCGCTGGATTTGTGGACGGCACGCCGATAATCCCCTTTGCCGCTGGCCGCAGTACATTCGGGTATTGGACTGGAACGCGTCACGACTTTGCCTCGGTGTATCGCGCTGCCATTAGTGTGACGGATACGAATCCACTGTGGGGGCTGGGCGTGAAGGGAATGATTCCGTACCAGGGCGGTGCCTTTCAAACCCGGCATCTGGTGCCTTGGCCCCACCCCCAAGAAACCACTCCGGTCATGTTAGGCGGCGACGGCCCATGGATTGCCATCCTGGACGGGTTCAGTCAGGGGCAGTGGTTTAATGTGGAAACCGGTACGTTCGGCCCTCAGTTTCAAATAAAGACGCCGTGGTGGGCCGTGGTCCGGGCCGCCTCCTTAGGATCGTAGATGCGGGGATGGTGGAATCCGTCATAACCGCCGACTAAGTAGCCGACCCGCGTGCAACCCATCTCCATGGTGTCGCGGGCGGCCAGGATGGCGCGGTCGTCACGGCCAGCCAAGAAGATTATGGGGCGCTTTGGATCCAAGTCCTGGGCACCCTCCGGCCAAGAAGAAAAGGGCAAGGAGCGCGTCACTTGCGGGAACGGGAAGCGCTCCTGCTCCGCTGCCTCCCGTACATCGACGATGTCGGCGTTGGGATTGTCGTGCAGGTAATTCAAGAATCGATCCGGGAATACCAATTCCCCAATTTGGACGGGCAGTCCACGTCCTTCCCAGGTACGGGGCAAGCTCGCGAAGATGCCAATCACATCCACGCCCACGGCGTCTATTTCTTGAGCCGCCACTTGGCCCGCAACCGGCGATGCGGCCACCACAATGGCGCGTTCGCCCCGTTCCAAGCGGCCGCTGGAGAGCATTTGAAAACCGAACCGGGGCGCAGCTAGTGAGATGGAGCCTTGGAGGTGCAGATAGACAAACTCCTGGGGCGTGCGAATGTCCACGAGTTTCGCGCCGCGCGATGTCTGGCGTTTGACGTCTTCGTATGACAGAACGACGATGCTCAAATCCGGCATGGGACTTCCCTCTTTCTTGGTATTTCCATCCTACGGTGACCGGCCCCATGCGGGCAAGCTATTAAGCGCTCTTGGGGACGGGGTCTCGGGATTGAAATGGTCGAGGCCGGGAAGGTCCACGTCAGGCTTTCCGGAAAAGTCCCGAAGCACCAGGCGCCGGTCGAGCTGCTCCGCCAGCTGGGTGAGGCGCCAGACATCTTGTGCAGCGATGCTCGCCGGCTGAAATCGCGGGTCGGAGGCAAGGAGCCAGGAGAGCGCGTTCCAGCCGAAGCTGGACTGGTCCAGCCAAATTGTGTCGATAACGGTATCCA
>JAJZBJ010000063.1 GCA_021798975.1 Bacillota bacterium
CTTACTCGCGGCGTTCTCGCCTAGTTTTGGGGTCTTCATGGTGGCGCGCGCTGTCCAGGGCGCGGGGGCCGGCGCGGTCTACCCCAACGCCCAAGCGGAAGGCATCAAAGCCTTTCCACCCGAGCGACGGGGCATGGCCCTCGGGATTTTTGGCGCCGTCTTCGGCATGGCCAGCGTGTTGGGCCCTACCTTGGGCGGTTTGCTCGGGCAGTACCTCGGTTGGCAGTCGGTGTTTTTGATTAACGTGCCGATTGCTCTGGTGGTCCTTGCCATGGCGTCGCGGGCTCCAGCATCGGACGTCGCGGAGCGGGCCCTGCCGGATTGGGTCGGAGGCGTCAGCTTTTCGCTAACCCTCACCTTTGGCCTCCTGGTATTGGCAACAGCAGGGGTATCGCGGGTGGTTTTTTTAGCGGCGGGGTTGGCGGCCCTGGCGGTATTTCTGTGGCGGGAACGCCGCGCCTCGGTTCCGTTCTTGGACCCGTCGCCGCTCAGCCAGGGATCTGGCGTCTCCATGATGGTAGGGGCGGCACTCATCGGTCTCGACATGTCGGCGGCCGTCTTTGTACCGACATTGGTGCAGCGGACCTTGCACTTTTCTGTGTTGGCATCCGGACTGGCGCTGTTGCCGGCAGCCTTTAGCGGGGCCATCTTATCGGGAGTGGGCGGCGTGATGGTGGACCGCATTGGCCCGCGTAAGATTTTGGTTGTGGGGCTTTTGGCAGGGGCTCTGGGCGGTTTGCTCTTGGCATGGCCGCCATTGACGCTGGTTCGGTTCTTAGTGGCCATGGTATTCTTCGGCATTGGCACCGCCTTTACCATGGGAGCGCCCTTGAACCGGATGGCGTTAGGTCTATACCGGGAGAACCAGGCCGGGGAAGCGTTGTCGGTGGCGGCGGTTTTCCGCGGTATCGGGATGAGCTCAGGCCCCATTATCTTAACAGCGGCCGAAGCAGTGCGCGGGTTCTCCGGAATGTTTGGAGCCGTTATGATTGCGTCGTTAATCGGGGTGGGCGCGTTCCTGATGGTGCCGGACGTTAAGCCAACAAAGCGTGCGCCAGTGGCCTCGGAAACCTAAGCTGGGCACCGCCAAAAATTGGATTGCCTCAACAGGGTAAATCCGACAAGGGTGGGTGATAATAACGCCACTACCCGAGATGGAGGTGACAGCAGTGGCACAAGGCAGCAACACCGGCAACCGCGCTCTGGTGCGGGGAGCCGAACGGGCACTTGACCAATTCAAGTACGAGGTCGCTCGCGAGATTGGTCTTCAAGGGATTGAAGACGGTTACTGGGGCGAAATTCCCTCGCGTCAATGCGGCGCCGTTGGCGGACACATGGTCCGCAAGATGATTGAAATGGCGGAACAGCAGATGGCAGGACGAACTCGTTAAAGCCAAAAGGCCGGTGAGAACCGGCCTTTTTCTTTTGGGTTTGCCGAGTCGGCTAGCGGGAGAGCTGTTGGCTGAAGAAATGCAGGGTTTCGGCCCAGGCCAGGCGCGCGGCATCGACATCATAGGATGTACGTGAGTCGTTGAAGAAGGCGTGCCCCGCCTCCGGATAGATCGCATAATGGAATGTCTTCCCCAATGCTTTCATCGTCTCGGCTACTCCCGGCACTGCGTCGGTGATGCGATGGTCGGTACCACCATAGAACCCATAGACGGGGGATTGCAGCTGGGCCAATTCCTCCTCGCTGGGGGCGGTGCCGTAGTTGCACACGGCGGCCTTGATGCGCCGATCATGGCACGCCAGCAGGAAGGCCAGTCGTCCGCCCATACAGTACCCAATACTGAGCACCGCTGGTCCGTATTCTAGTCCCCGGTCAGTCCAGTGCTTCAATTGCGCGATGAAGTTTTCCTCATCTTTGGGTCCGAAGAGCAGTTTCTGGGTCTCTTGAACTTTCTGCGCTTCCTCATTCGGCAGCGTGCCGAGATGCTGCTGCATCACCTCCGGGTTGCCCCACCCCGCTGGGGGCATGGTGTCCAGGAATCGCTTGACGGCCTGGATGCGGGGCGCCGTGAGAGCTTCCGGGGTGTCTCCATAGGAAAACAAGTCCGGAGCAATAGCTTGGTAACCCGCCGCCGCAAACCGGTCGGCCATGTCCTGTATATGTTCATCGACTCCCCAGATTTCCTGAATCACGAGGACGGTTGGGAGCGGCTTGTCCCCGGCTGCTTGCGGGCGGACCCGATAGGCACGCATGGACTTGCCATTCATGCTGCCGTCAATCCATTCTCGGTTGAACTGCATGTCATCCCTCCTTGGTTGGCCTTGAGGGGCCCAATTCAGGATCTATTATACTGCAAAACCCAATTATTCCCGGCTCTCCAACCAGCGCTCCACGTCCATAGACGCCTTACAGCCGCTCCCAGCGGCCGTGATGGCCTGACGATAGCGGGAATCGGCGACATCGCCGCAGGCAAAGACTCCGTCGATATTGGTGGCCGTGTCCAGGCCATTGGTGATGATGTACCCGACGCCATCGGTCTTAATCTGACCGGCTAGAAACTCGGTGTTGGGGCGGTGGCCAATGGAAACGAACAAACCTTCCGTGGCGAGCGTTTCGGTCTCTCCGGTTTGGTTGTGGCGAACTGTGAGGCCCGTGACGCGATTGTCGGCACTTTCCACCGCTACCGGTGTGGCGTCCATGACCCAGCGAATCTTGGGATTTTTGTGGGCGCGTTCCTGCATCACCTTGGAAGCTCGGAGCGTGTCTCGACGGTGCACGATGGTCACCTCCGAGGCGTAGCGCGTCAGGAAAGTGGCCTCTTCCATCGCTGAGTCGCCGCCACCGACCACGATGATGCGCTTATCCTTGAAGAAGAACCCATCGCAGGTGGCGCAAGTGGATACCCCCCGACCGATGAGCTCAGACTCGCCCGGGATCTCCAGGAGTTTCGCGGTCGCGCCGGTGGAAATAATCAGGGCGTCGGTCTCATAGGAGGTGCCATCGTCCATGGCAATCGTGAATGGGCGGTGGCTCAAATCGACGGTTTGGGCTCGGCCGAAAACGAACTGGGCCCCGAAACGCTCGGCCTGCTTTTTCATCGATTCCATTAAGTCGGGTCCCATAACCGCATCCGGGAACCCGGGAAAATTCTCGACTTCCGTCGTTAACATCAGCTGCCCACCGGGCTCGTCCCCCTCAATCACCACGGGGTTGAGATTGGCGCGGGCGGCGTAAATGGCAGCCGTGTACCCGGCCGGGCCGGTGCCTAAAATCACAACTTTCTCGCTCATTGTATTGCTCCTTCCGTCACGAGGGCGCGCCCTCTACAGGCATTGCGGGTTCAGTATATCGGTCCTGGGGAGAAGCCTGCAACTGAGATTATGCCCACCCGGGCTGTTTCTGATGGCAGCGGTTTTCTAGGGATGTTTCGTTTAGAATAGACTGCAGGACAGCGAGGAGGACGGTCGGTGAATGGTAACGGATTGAAGCGGTTTTTGGCGGACCCCACGCCTTGGAGCAAAACCAGTATCCGCTGGTTTTGGGTCGCCGCCCTGTTTACGCTGATTATGGTGGCTCTGGCGTATCTGCTTTTGTGGTGGGGCGTCCAGGGGCGGGTGTCCGCATGGCTGGCCTTGACCGGGCAAGGCGTGTCGGTGATGTTCACGATTGTGGCGTTTTGGGGGGCATATCGGGCCCGCCGCCGCGATATTGAGTCGTCCCACCATCCGTCGTGACCACGCCTCTGAATGGTGTGGTGGAGATTGGCGGGATCCCCTTCCGATATGCGGTGGAGGTCAATCCCCGCCGGCGATCGGCGGCGCTGAGCATGGCAGCAGTCGACCTGATTGTGGTGAAGTTGCCGTCGTCCTGGCGGAAAGGTCGGGTGGAGGCGGTGATCCGCGACCACGCCGAATGGATACTCGGGCGCCATGGTGAGATGCAGCGCGCTTGGCCTCTGCCGGATCTGCGGCCGGGCGGTTGGATATACGTCATGGGCGAGCGTCGTCCGGTGGCCGAGGAACAGTTTCCCGAGCCCTTGAGATCTAGTTTGCGGGGTTGGTACCGCCAGGAGGCGGCGCGTATATTTCGGGACCGACTGGACGGCTGGAGCCGGACATTAGCGATTTCCTACGCCGGGCTGCGCATATCCGATGGGACCACCCGTTGGGGATATTGTCGGCCGGACGGGGTGATTGGACTCAATTGGCGTCTTCTGCAGGCTCCGCCCGCCATCATGGACTACGTCATGGTGCATGAGCTCATTCACCGTCTTCATCCGCATCACCGGATCGAGTTTTGGAATGCACTCCTGGCAGCATATCCGGGAGCGCGAGAGGCCAAGACCTGGCTTCGTCAGGCGGGATTTGCGCTCATGTGGCATATTGGTGCATAGCGCCGTCGGTCTCGGACACAATAACTCCCAAATCAGGGAGGTGTTGTAATGACGGCGATCGGCGTGAAGGGGCTGGTGGTGTTGGTGGGTATGGCATCCATGCATATGATGGCAACGCACACGAGTCCAGTCAAGGTACTCCGAATTGGGCACAACGACATTAGGCTTCCCATGAAGGCTGAACGGATGGACTTAGTTGAGCGGTCAGCGCTGAGCGCTACGGGCGGAGGAACGGTGGAGGCGGTGACGCCCAGCCTATGGGTTGGTGAGCCTGTCTGGATGTGCACCGTGGCGCGTGGACGAACCGTGTGGCACGTCATGGTGAATCAGACCACACTCCGCCCGATTTCAAAAATCGTGGTGCCGCGCTGAACCGAGAGACAGAAAGCCCCGGTCATCCGGGGCTTTCGTGTGCCGGCATGCCCGACGCCCTGACAGGCATATGCTATACTGAATTGAATTTTTGAGCGGAGGACGCCGCCCGGGGGAGGTTGGGACGATGCACCCCAATTTGATGCAGCGCGGTGTCCGCTGGCTAGCGGTACACAAGTGGGTCTGGGCCATCGTGGCCGGGATCCTCATCGTCAGCCTGGTTTGGTGGGCATGGGACCTGCTGGCTAGTACCGTCGGCATCCGGGAAGCCTTCCGCCTGGTCTCTACGTCGCTCCGCAATCTGGCGGGCGCGCTGGGACCGTGGGGGCCCTTGCTTATTATCCTGGCGCTGGCCATTCACAGCGTGGTCATTGTCTTCCCAATGGAAATCCCCACGCTGGCGGCGTTCGCTCTCTATGGTCCGTTTGGCGGCCTCTTGGTCGTGTGGCTCGGTTCCATGGTCACGGCATCCATTTCTCTCATGCTGGGCCGGCTGATCGGACCGCCGATTCTCCGGCGGTGGTCGGGTCAACCGCGCGTCCAAGCCATCGTGCGGGCGGTGGGCCGCCTGAATCCGCTCGCGCTGATACTTTTGCGGTGGATTTCGTTTATTCCCTTCGACGTGCTTAACATGATTTTCGGCACCTGCCAAGTTCCGGTGTTGCGATTCTATTGGACCACAGCCATTGGCGTCTTGGTCACCAACATCGTGATGGCCCTCCTGTACCGCACCGCTCTACACGCCCACTGGGGCGAACTCGTGGCTTTGATGGCCGGCGTCTTCGTGCTCGGATGGGCCGTCTATTGGTGGTCCCATCGCACGCATTTGAAATCCTTAAGGCAATTCAAGGACGACTTGGAAGCTTAAAGGCCGACGCGCGTGCGGAACAACGTCATGAAGCGGTCCACATCCAAGTCGACGGCCACGTCCACGCCGGTCGGGGTTTGGCCCCGGCGGGCATCGACGACGGTCATGCCATCTGTCCAGGTGCCGGAATGCTCGACGCGGACGGGATAGCGTTCCGTACGCACTAAGCTCGGGTCTTCGGCCACAGCCACAGCCAGCGGATCATGAAGCGGGCACCAACCGTCGTTGCGGGGATCGTCCTTGATATACGCCTGGATATAGAATTCAGTGGCTTGCCGCAATAAGGCAGTATAGGGCAGGGCGGGATCAAGGGCTGACAAATCCCGCTGATAGAGGCGGCCTTTGTGTGTGACATCCAAGCCGACCATGGTGATAGGAATGCCGCTGCGGAACACGAGATCAGCAGCCTCGGGATCCCCCCAAATGTTAGCTTCTGCCGTGGGCGAGACGTTGCCGGGGCAGAACGCCGCGCCTCCCATACAGATGACGCGCTCCACGAGAGTTGCCAACGCGGGATCATAGAGCAGCGCCCGTGCCACATTGGTCAGCCGGGCCACCGTGACGAGGGTGACTCGGCCGGGAAGGGCGCGGACGGTGTGGCGAATAAAGGCGGCGGCGTCGCTGTCTTCAGTGTGGCGGCTAAGAGGCGGAAGAGGCGCATCTCCCAGACCGTTCACGCCGTGAATCGCAGGAACCGGACCGTCCCAGGGTCGGAACAGGGGCTCGGAGGATCCGCGGTATACAGGCACGTCGGAACCCAATAGTTCGGTTAGGAGCAGCGTGTTGCGGGTGGTGGTTTCGACGTCGGCGTTGCCGTATCCCGTGGTGATGCCAAGCATCTGCAAGGCCGGAGAGCGAAGCGCATAAATGAGGGCCCAAGCGTCATCAACGCCGGTGTCAACGTCCAAGATGATGGGGCGCGGGGAATCAGTCGGCACAGAGATGTCCTCCTAGTGGATTCTGGTATGGTTAAAGTGTAGTCTTGCGCGACGGCGGGGACAAGTTCAGACGGGGGTGGGGAGCATGGGGCGGTTGCCGCATGAGGTGATGTTGCGGCCCTTCGACTTTTCTGATGTGGCGGCGCTGGTGCAGGCAGTGCAGGAGAATCAGCCGTTTCTGGTCCGGTTTCTGCCCTGGGCCACACCGGGCTACGGCGCCGTGCAGGCGCGGCAATGGGTGCAGGCATCCCTGGAGCAGTGGGCCCAGAACCTCGGATTTCAGTGGGGACTCTTCCGGGCGGGCGCGATATTGGGGGCGGTCGGCTTTCATCCTATCCAATGGGACATCCGCTCGGCGAGCATGGGGTACTGGTTGGTGGAGTCAGCGGGACGACAAGGTCTCATGACTGCCGCCGCAGCGGAGTTACTGGACTGGGCATTTCACCGCTACCGGCTCCGCGAGATGTGGATTGAAGCGCGGGAGACCAATCGACCCAGCCAAAAGCTGGCCGAGCGTCTGGGCTTTGAGCGGCGTGGGCACCGCTCGGACGGAGGATCTATCCTGGTCCGGTACCGGCTGCTTTCGGAGGCATGGGACGCAGGTCGGGTGGGAGGCTACTTCGGTTCGCTTGGATAATGTACCCGCCAGAGGAAAAAGACGGTCTTGTCACTCCAGCCAAAATCCCAGGGAACGTGATATCGGTCGTTGCTATGCGTATCGGTGAGCAACACACCCTTGGGGTCGTATCCGACGACGACGGCTGTGTGGACGATGCGCCCCTTTTCTTTATAGCTGATTAGGTCGCCGGGAATGAGGGTCTGCATCGGCCCATAGGGCCACTGCGGGCTCGGCCGCGTCACAGCGGCATAAGAGCCCGACGCGATGAGGGAGGCACGGCCGGTTCGCGACATAAACTCCGCTAATACGCGTGCGTTGCTCCAAGCGGGGCTGCCTTCGTCCGTGTTTTGGTCATAAGACCATTCGTCCGTCATCGGGAAGCGGCCGGCGAGCAGCACCTGTGAGATCCAATTGGTGCAATCGCCCCCATTGCCGTTATAGTCCTGATAGCGGGCGTTGTAGCTGTTATGGTTTCCGCACCCGGGGGCGTTGCCGCAGAACTCCTCGGCATAGGCCACCGCGCGTTCGCGGTTTGGCGACAGTGTGTAGCGCGGGATGGATCCTCCCATTTGCTGGGCGACTGTTTGCCCGGCCATATCGTCGGGCAGGACGGGGTTAAAGAAATCGTCACTGGCAAACCGCCAGGCGCCGCGCTCGTCCACAATGCTGAGCTGATGGCGGGAGGCAATCCCGAAGGAGAGCGGATCGCGGCTCAGGTCTCGGTAGTGATAGTGGTAATTTTCGCGTTCCCATACGGAGAAGCGGATACGGGTGGGCGAAGCCCACCAAACCCCATCGGTGTGCAGGCCGGTGGTGACTCCCGTCCACTCAACCCTGCGCATCTTGGCCCATCGGGTTAGATAATCCGATCGCACTTCCGCCACTTTCAGCGCGTGCTGGGATTCCGCGGTGTCCACATACAACTCTTTGAGAGCGCCTAAGCGGTGATGCACCATATCGTTCAATTCGGCTTGGATTAAGGGTTCCAAGTGCGCCCGGGCAGCTTGCGCCGTCATTTCCGATGAGGTGGCATGCGGGACGGACAGATGCAGCCAGGCGATTGCGAGCATGAGCCATCGAATTAGTGCGTCCATGCCTGCTATGATGAGTCAAGTGATGGGATTTCATGCGGAGGGATGCCAAGTGCGGTGGGTTCCAAGAGATGCTCAAAGCTTACGGCGGCTTAGTCTTTTTGAGAGTCCCGTGGGTCCTTTGTGGGTACTTCATGCCGGAGGCGTACTCTACGCGGCCGAGTTTGGGGCCGTGGGGGGTACAAGCGCGCAGGCCGCGTTGTGTGGCGCCGAGCGGGCTCCCATGCCCACCGGGATTAGCCACGTCTTGGAGGATCTGTTTGCGGGACGTCCCAACAGCGACTGGGCCGCCGCCGACACCGGTTTTACAGAGCTAGAACAAATGCTCCTCCAGGCCGCGGCGGAGATACCTTTTGGCAGTACCTGCAGTTATTCGACGCTCGCGCACTTGGCCGGTTTCCCGGGCCGCGCCCGTGCTGCTGGGCGCGCCATGAGCCGGGCCCCGCTGGCGTATTTGATTCCCACCCACCGCATCATTCGGGCCGACGGTACGGCGGCGGAATGTCAGCGGGATCCGCTCAATGACGATTTGCGGCGCTTTGAGCACATCGAACTGGTATCCCAGGGCTATTCGAAGAGACGGCGGTATTCGCCATAGCCCTCCTTATCCAAGTCTGCCTTGGGAATGAAACGCAGGGATGCCGAATTGATGCAATAGCGCAGGCCGCCGGTTTCGCGGGGGCCGTCAGAAAAGACGTGGCCAAGATGCGAATCAGCCGTCTGACTTCGCACTTCTACCCGGCGCATACCGTGTGACAGATCGGTCTTCTCCACAATTTCGTCGGAGGTTAGGGGCCGGGTAAAGCTGGGCCAGCCACACCCGGCATCATATTGGTCACGGCTGGAGAACAAAGGTTTGCCTGACACGACGTCCACATATAAGCCGTCTTCGGTGTTGTTCCAGTATTCGTTCTGAAACGGCGGTTCGGTGGCGTTCAGTTGTGTGACTTGGTACTGCATCGGAGTGAGCTTGGTTAGCCGCTCTGTCTTGTCCATGGAAGCCTCCCGTTTTTTTCTATCGTACCCCACGAGGGCATCGCGGCGAAATGGTTTTGGTATCATGGGAACGACATGGAGGGAGTGAAGGACATGGGCAAGAGCGCCTTATTGGTGATGGATGTGCAAAATGGCATCGTGCAAACTTATGCCCCGGATGAAGGGGCCCTGAAGCCGCTTCAAGTTGCCCTGGCCAAGGCTCGGGAACGTGGGCTGGCGGTCGTTTTCGTGCGGGTCGCGTTTCGGCCCGGATATGTGGATGTGAGTCCCAACAATCGGTCGTTTTCGGTTTTGAAGGGCCGTGGCGGCATGCTGGAAACTGATCTGACCACCCAAGTTTGGGAGGGCGTTGAGCCCCAGCCAGGGGAGGTGGTGGTGGTGAAGCGGAGGGTGAGCGCGTTTGCGGGCAGCGGGCTCGACGTGGTGTTGCGATCGATGGACATCGACCACCTGATCCTAACGGGTATTGCCACCAGCGGCGTGGTGCTTTCCACCCTGCGGCAAGCAGCCGACTTGGACTTCCGGATCACGGTCCTATCCGACGCTTGCTTGGACGCGGATCCGGAGGTGCACCGGGTGTTGATGGAAAAGGTGTTTCCGAGACAGGCTGCCGTGATGACGGGGGCGGAGTGGGGGGCGCTTCTGGGATAATCCTATCCCGGCCGATTGATGCGGGACAGGTATGCGGACACTTGTCGGCCGTAAAGGGGCGGTATCGACTTCTGCCGCGGCAGCCTCAGGGATCCCAGGGCACGTCGGTGGCTCTGGGCTTGCTCCGCCTCGACTGCGGGTCTGGGAATGTCGTGGTGGCTTCTTGGACGCCGTCACCTGTTTCACATGGGCGCTGGCAGGGACCACAATGCCGGGATGGCAGACCTACTCAACGGACCCAATCTCTCCCGGTTTCGCCTTCTTGTCTAGGCCGGTATACTGGAGGCACAGTTGGGGAGTGAGGACAGTTAATCGGAAACATACATGGCGTGCCAGCCTGGCAGCGGCCGGTGCGGTAATCAGCGTGTGGACAGGGGGAGCCGCGGCAGCCGCCGCGCTCCCATCGTCCTTAGCATTTTCGGTGACCGCGTTGCCAGCCTTTTATGGATTTTCGAAAACCGTAACTCTGACCAACAACAGTTCGGCGGCGGCCTTCAACGTGAAGGCCGACATCGTTTTGTTGCCGCCCCGCACCGCGTATGCGCACGTCTCACTGACCGGTTATTCGCGCGCCGCCATGGCCACCCATTACGATCAGGCGGGGAATCTCGTCGGTGTGTACGAATGGAACCAGATTCTGCCGCATCACTCTGTGACGGTCACGCTTCACTACCAGGCTACGTCTTCGGATATTTCCTATCACCTGCCGTCTCAGTATCCTGCTTATGACACGTCATCGGCAATCTTCCGCACCTACACCAGCGCGAGCCTGGAGTCACGCCAAGTGGAGGCCGATGCCCCGGCGATTGACGCACTCGACCAGTCTTTAGTCGGGGGACTCACCAACCCCTATCAGCGCGCGTCTATTCTATTTCAGTGGGTGGCGCAGCACATTCGGTACAACTACAGCGACAAGGCATCGGGCTCGGCGCTCGCGACGTTGAGGGAACGGCGCGGTGTGTGCAGCGACATCGCGGAACTCTACGTCTCAATGCTCAGAACCGATCAAATCCCGGCCCGGCTCATCAGCGGCTATGTGACCAACAACGGCCGGGGACATGGCGGCCTGCACCAATGGGTGGAATTCTACTTGCCGTCCGTGGGGTGGGTGGTGGCGGATCCGACCTGGCGCGCGGGATACTTTGGGGAACTGCAGGATGATTGGCATATCCCGCTGTATTCCGGTCTGCGTCCGGCCATCAGCGTACAGTGGCAGGATGGCGGCGGAGACGCTCGGCTCGGCATTACTGATCGTTACCATTTCGAGACGGAACAAGGGCCCCAGGTTACACGGCACGTCAACCTGCCCGTGTTGTCCGTGGATACCGCCATCGTGCAACACCATACGGCTGGCCGTTACTCGACCTCAGGCCGGCTGGCCGGGGCATGGAACCTAGTCGCCAACTGGTGGGATCAGTACTGGCTTCGGGCGAAAATTTTTTGGCGTGACCTCGGCATCTAGTCGAGAAGGTCCGGTTCCTGGTTGACGATCATCTCCCATAAGGGCTGGAAGCTAAACCAGCCAGCCAGCGGCCCTCCAATTTGGTCATGGGTTACTTGGGCATAGTCCGCCTCGATGAGGCGGGGAGTTCCGGCCGCCTCGGCCGCCAACTGCGCTTGGCACGTCTTCTCCATGGTGATAAACCAGAAGGCCGCCTCGTCCACGCTGTGTCCCACCGTGAGCAATCCATGGTTTTGCAGGATAATGGCTTTATAGGCCCCGAGCCGCTCGGCGATTCGGCGGCCTTCGGCGGGATCGAGCACCACGCCCGTGTATTCTCTCATCAGAGCATGGTCCTGGTAAAACGAGCATGCGTCCTGGGTGATGGGGTCGAGCAGACGGCCCAAGGAGGACCATGCCTTGCCGTACGTGGAGTGGCTGTGGGCGGCTGCGATGACGTCGGGCCGGGCTTGGTGAATGGCTACGTGAATAGCAAAGGCCGCAGCATTGACGTGTCCGTCCCCCTCTAGGACACGGCCCTGATGGTCTACGAGAATGAGATCAGAGGCCCGCAAGTTTCCGAAATAGCGGCCGAACGGGTTAACCCAAAATCGATCCGGATGTTCCGGGTCGCGGGCCGTGATGTGTCCTGCAACGCCTTCGTCGAAACCATAGCGGGCGAACAGGCGAAAAGCGCCAGCCAGTCGCTGCTTGAGATGCTGGCGCGCTTCCTGATGGGACGCGCGTTGAGTAGGGATTAGACTCGGCTTGAGTTCCATGGCACAGCCTCCTCTTTTTTTTTATGCTATCCGTCGACGGCCATGCTGGCAATTGCCGAGGGAACCCAGGGATTGATAAGATGAGAAGTAGCGCGTCTTAATTGTTCGTGGGGGGACCAAGAGATGGCACAGCGGTTGGTCGTTGTTGGGGCTGGAGCGATTGGCGGAACCATTTCCGCATACCTGGAGCGGAGCGGCATTGCCACGCATCTCGTGGACGTGAACGAGGAGCACGTGCACGCCATTCGTGCGCAGGGTCTCATTATTGACGCGTACAATGAGTCCTTTCGGGTGCATGTGCCTGTGGACACGCCGAGCGCATTCGACGGCGGCTTGGAAGCGGTGTTTTTGGCTACTAAGGCGCCGCACACCGAGGCCGCTATGGAATGGATTGCTCCGCGTCTCAGGCCGGATGGCTGGGTCCTGTCTGCCCAGAACGGTCTGAATGAACTCGCCATTGCCCGGCATGTCGGCCGGAACCGCACCGTGGGGTGTTTCGTGAACTTCTCGTCTGATGTGATGAAGCCCGGTGTGATACATTACGGCGGACCCGGAACGTTTGCCATTGGGGAGTTGGACGGCCCGGTGACGGAGAGGGTGCGGCGGATCGGGGAATGGATTCAGCCATTCATCAACCCGGTGCTCACGGACAACATCTGGGGCTACCTCTGGTCCAAACTTTCATACGGAGCGGTGTTGTTCGCCACTGCTACTACGGACGAGACCATGGCTGACTGTGTGGACCATCCCCGCTATCGGGCGGTACTGCGGGCAATTGGCGCAGAAGTGGTGGGCCTGGCCCGGTTGCAGGGCATTGAGCTCCTGCCCTTCGACGGGTGGGATCCCAATGCGCTAGATGACCGGCAGGAGTCAGACGCCATGTTCGACCGCCTGTCCCAAGTGATGCGCCGCAACCTCAAGGTGCGTACGGGAGTGTGGCGGGACCTAGCGGTCCATCATCGACGCACCGAGGTGGATTCGCAATATGGTCCAGTACTAGACCTGGCGGCCGAGCACGAGTATCCGGTACCCAAATTAACGAAGCTGGTCGAGATTATCCATGGGTTGGAGCAGGGCCAGCTTGAGCGTGGTCTCTCCAACTTGGAGACACTGTTTACGGCCTAACTCCCACCGAAGCTACGCGCCGGAAGGGTCCGGTTGGCCGTCGATATAGGCGAGCAAGGGCTCATGGCCGTACTTTTCAGCGGCTAGCCGGTCCTTCACGCGCATGACCGCCTCTAAATCGACATCATATAAGTTGGCCAAGGCGGCGACGTAGTACAGTACGTCATACAATTCCTCATCCAGCGTGCCCTTAATTTGTCCCGTATCCGCCCAGCGCACATCTTGCCGCATGGCCCGAGCCAACTCGCCGACCTCTTCCATCAACTTGGCGAGGTAATGGAAGCGGTGGTCGGGGCGGAAATCCACCTGGCGGATTGCGTGCTGCAAGGACTTTAAGGTGACCTCAGCCATTCATCCGATCCTCCCTGGCGTCTTGATGTCAATACGTCTCTTTCCGAGTGTCGCCGATGCCGTGCCGCTTGTCCACCACTTATCGATCCTTGGCGGAACTTGGCAAGGGCAGATCGTGCGGCGTGCCAAAACGTGCCGGTCCTTGTGCATGCGGCATCCGGTAAGAGGTGCCAAAATATGTCACCCGCGGTTGAGGCTAGACGTAGAATGCATCAGGGAAGCGCCAGTCGTGACAATGGATTGGCGTCCCGGGCGGCTGATGCCGCCAGCTCCGCATCCACTCAGTACGGCCTAAAAGGGGATGACAGCATGCAAGAAACACAGGGACCGATTTACCGGGTGGGGCACAGTTCACGGAGCAGCTCAATTACTCCAATCCGCTGGCTCAAACGGTGGAGACGGTCTGGTATAACAACTACCGCTATTTTTTGCTGCTCCAGCATACGCCGGTGTATTGGATTGATCCGCCGCAGGTTCCTGTTAAGGAATATCTCTTTTATTACCCGAGCAGCAGCGATCCGACCCAGCCGGGTGACCCCACCGGCCATTTCCCGGTATTGAGCCTCATCCCGGGCAGCTATCACTACCAACCTGTCGTGGAAGAAGTGCAGTTTATCGTGCCTCCAGGCTACAATCCGGCTCAATTTCGGTCGGAAGACGCCATCAAGGCCAGCAACTATCCCATTATTCCGACCGGCAACTATTACGTAGGGGGGGTGCTCTAGAAAGGAGGCGGCACCATGAGTGATACCTTGACCTGTACGACCGTCACCCTGACTCAACCGTACACAACCGGCGCCAATGTTAAAGCCATACAGAATGCGTTGGAATCTTTAGGCTTCAACATCGGGACTATAGACGGCATCTTTGGGCCAGTGACCGCTGCGGCAGTGGAGGCTTTCAAACAGGGGAACGGCATTACGCCGGTTGATCCCGTTGTAGAACTGGCGATCTACTATAAGTTGGGTGTTCGCTGTGTAAGTAGTCCACAGTTGACGGGCCAACTCGACTATAATAATCCGCTGCTGCAACCCATCGAAAGCGCGTGGGTCAACGGCAAGAAGTATTGGGCCTATGGCCCCAATATTCCGCTGCCGCTCGATCCCTCCAAAACCAAGGTGGCTCAGGAGTACGTCATTGTCTACAGTGTGAGCCAAGAACATGACTGGGCAGAATTTGTTCCCCTGCAACTGAACATCTATGACTCGATCCCGGGGGATCCCCAGTATAGTCCGATTTGGCATCTCAACTGGGTGGTCGTGCCGCAGAGCTACGTGGCGAACAGGCTCCGCTCCGCCCATGACGTGCTGAGCTCGCATTATCCCCTTATTGCCAGCGGCAATTACGTCAACTGACCTATTCTCTAACAGCCGGCGTGTCCGGCTTCGCAGCAGCGCTCCTTTCACGTGAAGCATGGCCAGGGGTGGACGGAACGGATTGATGTAATGCCTGTGGCGCAAGACCCCAGGCGGGTAGGGGAGGAGGCTCAGAGGTGGACATATGGGAAAATCGTGACATTGTCGAACGGTACCTGCTACGGCAACGGAGGGAGCCCGACTATGTGGAGGAGGCCGTCCTGCGCACTATACTTCCGTCGCTGGCGGGGGCCATGGTTGTGGATTTGGGAGCGGGCGGCGGCGATTGGGCCGTGCGGGCGCTGAAGGCGGGAGCTAGCCGCATCGATGCCGTGGAACCATCCCGAGCCATGCGTGAATTTCAAATCCGGGCTCCGAGGATCCACTGGATTGCAACCTGCATGGAAGAGGTATCGTTTGAGGCCGCCAGTGTGGACGTCGTTCAGTGTGCGGAGTCTTCACTACGTCGAGAGGGTGGGCGAGATGATGGAACGTGTCTTTCGGTGGCTCCGCCCGAGAGGTTCGTTCGTGTTTTCTGTCGAACACCTGCTCCGTCATGCCAACCGCGCCGGCGAGTGGACTCGAGACGCGTCAGGTCGCCCGCAGGCGTGGCCGGTTGATGCCTATTTGGACATGGAGCCTAGCCGCCTAGAGAGGAACGGAGTTACCCAGACGCGCTGGCCCCGGACAGTATCTTACTACGTGCAGGAACCGTTGCGCTGTGGATTTATGATCCGGGAGGTCCATGAGCCAAACATGACCGAGGAAGGACGCCTTCTCAACCCGGCGGGGGCCGAGAAAATCCAGCGGGTGCCGCCCGTCTTGATTGTGCGCGCCGACAAGCCGGGTGGGGGGCTCAGTTGATTGGACCGGCACCGCTCCGCTCTAGTGGCTAACCCTCTTGGCTCGTGTCGTACAAAATAGCTGCGTAATGGACCATGAAGCTGCGTACTGGTATCGGAAGCGCGGGGGGAGGAACCCCTTCATTTGACAATCAAGCAGCATGCTGGGCGAACTGCCTGTGGCTGTTTGGCGATCTTGCTGCGGGACGAATGGGCCGGTTAATGACCGAGCGCAATATTCGGTCAAATCGGCGCGGTGGGCTTGGGGACGACGGGAGGAGAGGTATAATGAGAATTGTTAGAGTCGACGTTGCGAACTGCCGGACCAGCATTGGATGAGCGAAAATCGTTGGGTAGGAATATCTGAACGTTAGCTACGAATGCGTTGAACGCAGAAAAGCAGGAGGGGAATTCGGTGACCCACGATGAACTAGAGGTCGAACTACGGAAGCTCGATCCCCGAGAGCGAGCGCGATTGGCGGCCGCGCTGCTCAACAGCCTAGAACAACTGTCGGACGATGAGAATGC
>JAJZBJ010000064.1 GCA_021798975.1 Bacillota bacterium
CCTGGACGGCAAGACAGTCTGGAAAGTCATTGTCATTCCGGCCCGTCTGGTCAACGTGGTGGTGGCGTGAAGACTGTCCTAGCACTGGCGCTGGCCTTGTCATCGGCAGTCATCGGGGCCGTGGGCGGGCGCTCTCGGCGCCCTATGGGCCGTTATTCCATGGGCCAGGTGATTGTCATCAGTGTGATTGCGGTGTTAGTGGCGGAAGGGGGTACCATCGTATGGGTGGGTCCGCCGGGTTCAGTGATGCAGCCGGTGCTGGGCGGGCTGGCGCTGGGATTCGTGGCGGGCTTCTTCAGCGGTAAAAAGCCGCCCCCGCCGGACCAATTGCCGCCCAATCGGCCCCATTCGTAAGAGCGAAAAACCCTCGAGGGATATCCTCGAGGGCTTCTCGCTTAGTGCGTTTGGAGAGAGATCCGGCGGCGTTGGCCCGCCGCCTTTTGGACTGTGACGGACAGGAGTCCGTGGCGCCAGTCTGCCTGGGCCGTGTCCGGATTGACGCCGGTGGGCCAAGACAGCACCACGTGAAAGTCGCGTCCCGTGCGGCGATCCTCCTCGCCTGGGCAGGCGGGAAACTCGCCGCGGACGCTGACCGCTTCCTCGTCGACGTCAATCTCGACCAGGTCGGGACTGACGCCGGGCAATTCGAATTCGGCCAGGTACCCGTTTTGCATCTGGTGCAGGTGGGTTCGGGGGCGCGTACTGTCAAGATTCCAATCTTCGCGCATGCGGCTCCACATCCGCGTCATGTCATCCCGCAGTCGATCCATTTCACTGGCATCCCAACGCAATAAGGCCAAAGCGGATCACCTCCGACACCAGTATGTCCGGATCCGAAACTTTTCTTGTTAGATCCGCCGCGGCGGGACTGCGGTGAGGTTTAGGATTCCTGTTGGACAGGAGCGGGCTTTTCCTCCGTTTGGTCTTCGTCCAGATAGAGTTGTTCGGTATCGGTGTCGTAGTGGAACAGGTCGGCGAAGCGGCCCCAGTTGATAGCCGTGATTAACTGGCGCTCGGCCTCGGCGACAGAAAAGTGTTCCTCTAAAATATCCGAGAAGAATTCCTTGTTCATCGCATGGTTGGCTTTGGTCGTGAGCACCCGTTGGATTATCCGGAAAATGGGAATGTCCAGCAACTGGTCGCGAATAAGGCTTTTGCGGTCGTTGACATCGCCTTCCACAAAGGACTGCCCCAATTTGGTGATAAACAAGTCACCTTCGCTGACTTCCGCCAAGTTGAAGAGTTCGGCCGTTTCCGTGACCGGCAGCAAATCGTCCACCTCGAGGAACAGTTCGGCGCCGAGCCGGTATAAATCATCGTGGCCTCCCCGGTCCTGCACGAGTTCCAGCAGGCCCGACAGCATCGAGATGTGTCCATACGGGATAGGCTTCAAGCGCGGGCGTTCATTGGGCTCCCCGTGGTCTGCGCCGGATACGGCGGGTTGGGCCTCGGGGACGGCTTTCTGACCGTCCTCTTCGTCATCCCATCCGGTGACGATTTTATAGACCTGGTCAACCATCTGGACAAATTCGGGCGACTTGCGGTTGCGGGGAAATGGCAGCAGATTGGGCAGGTCAGCGACCACGCGGGCAGGGTTTTTGGACAGCACAATAATGCGGTCCGCCATGTAGACCGCTTCTTCGATGCCGTGCGTGACCATGAGAATGGCCCGGGTTGGAATCCGCGACTCTAGCCACAGGTCCAAGAGTTCAGAGCGCAAGTTCTCAGCGGTTAAGAAGTCAAGTGCCGAAAACGGCTCATCCATGCAGAGCAGCTCGGGGTCCACGGCCAGGGCGCGCGCAAAACCTACCCGCTGGCGCATGCCTCCTGACAGTTCCTTGGGGAAGGCGTCCTCGTAGCCGTTCAAGCCAATCAAATCAATCAGTTCAATGGCCCGCTGCTTGCGAACTTCGACGTCCACGCCTTTGGCCACCAGACCCAGTTCCACGTTCTGTTGCACGGTGAGCCACGGATACAGTGCAAAACTTTGGAACACCATGGCGGCATGGGGATTGGCGCCTTCAATCGGGCGTCCCCGGTACAGAACCGTGCCATAGGATGGCTCGGCAAGACCCGTGATGATACGAAGCAGGGTGGATTTGCCGGAACCGCTGGGGCCCAGCAGTGCAATGAATTCACCCGGCTGGATGTCGAGATTGATGTCGTCTAGGACCCGAATATCGTAGTTGTCGGGCTGTTTATACATTTTTGTGACGCCCAGCAAACGCACAAGACTGTCGCTTTTCTGAGGCGCCTTCCCGATTGCCCCTTGGGCCATCGACACCACCCTCCCTCTCCCTGTTGTCAGGATACAGAATACCGCTCAGTCGCCTTGTCATACAACCGCCGCCAAATGAGGCGGTTAATCAGCACCACCGTCAACGCCAGGATGCCCGTGGCCGTCAGGAGGACCGCGAATCCCTTGGTCTGGGAACTCTGGGCGATAATTGAGCCCACGCCGAAGGCGGTATAGACGTGATTGTGGAAACTGACGTACTCAGCGACGATGCTGGCGTTCCACGCTCCTCCCGCCGCCGTAATCAGTCCGGTAATCAGAAACGGGGCAATGGCCGGCAAAATGAGCGTGGTCCAGGTCTTCATGCGGCTGAGGCGAAACATGCGGGTCGCCTCGCGCAAGTCCTCCGGAATGGCCGAGGCTCCGGCGATGACATTGAACAAAATGTACCATTGGGTACCCAGCACCATCAGCAGCACCGAGGCCGTGTTGAGCCCGCCGTGCAGGTGGATGAGCACCGCAACCAGGCCTGGGAACAGCGCCGTAGCCGGAACCGAGGCGGCAATTTGCGTCACCGGCGTGAGACGAGCCGCCCAACGGCGGTTGAGGCCAATAAATACGCCGACCGGAACAGTCCAAATCACAGAGATGAGGAGCGCGGCCAATACCCGCGAAAGGGTTGCCAGCGTGGCCAGCACCACCAGACCAATTTGGGATCCGCTAAGATGCGACAGCAGCCGAACCGCTCCCTCCAGGGCGGTCACGATGATGACGACCACGGCCGCGGTGACCAGCCAGCGAATCAGTCCGGTGATGCTTACGACGGCCGGTTGTTCGCGGACCTTGGGCAGGGTCTGGGAGAAGAGCCGGTCGCTCCACTCAGTCAAGGGGACCCAGATGTGTTTCCCCATCCATCCTAAAATCAAGGAACGGCGCAAAATTCGAAGCACGGCCGAACGCGGCCGGTCGGCGCTTTCGACCATTTCCATCTTGAATTTGTCAGCCCAAGCCAACAGCGGCCGCCAGATAAGCTGGTCCATCAGGACAATCAGCAGGACCAGCGTTAAGAGGCCGGCCAGCTCAGCGCCCCACCGTCCCTGGTTGGCGGCTGTTTGCAGATAGGAGCCCAGCCCCTGCAGCTGGTAGGCGTGGTTTCCCAGCGAAAACATTTCGCAGGCCATGAGGAAAAACCAACCGCCCGCCCAGGACATCATGGAGTTCCAGACCAGCCCCACCATGGCGTAGGGTAATTCCATGGTGCGGAACCGCTGCCAGGGCGACAGGTTTAAAGACAACGCCGACTCCTTAAGGTCGCGGGGGATAGTGATAAAGCCGTGGTAGACGGCAAACACCATGTTCCAGACCTGCCCCGTAAAAATCAGGATAATGGCTGCGAGATTGACCCCAATCCGGGAACCAGGGAACAGGGCAATGAAGGCCAGGAGCACCACGGGCAGAAATGACAGCACGGGTATGGACTGCAAGATATCGAGCAGCGGAATTAAAACTCGCTCGGCCCGGCGGTTGAAGGCGGCGACATAGGCGTACACCAGGGTGAAGAGCAGTGACAGCGCGTAAGCCGCGGCCATACGGAGCCAGGAATACACGGCGTCGAGGGGCAAACGCCACCACGCCAGCGAAATTCGACCCGACTCAGCAGTATAGGGATGGGCATGGGTGGCCCAAGCAATCACGATGGAGATGAGCGCCAAAATCGATGCGCCCACCAGCAAATCGGCCAAGCCAACCCCAGGCCGTTCGCGGGAATCGGCCAATCACATTACCCCCTCTCGTTTGGCATCGACAAGGGCAGGTATCCGGGTCTGACCGAGCTTGCATGGGCGCACCTCCTTTGACACCCGGAAAAGTCCGAATGTCCGGTATTATGCTCTTATCTTAACCCGAGAAACCGCGGCTGGAAAGACAGCAAGCCTGGAAACCTGTCGTGTGCCGAGAAAGCTCTCCCAATGTCTTGGCGGTCGGGCGATACCATGGCAGGGTTCAAGACCATGAGCGGCCAGCGTCTCCATGCTCTGGATGAACCGGGGCGTGTCGAGCGCCGCAGCCCAATCGGGCACCCGATGTCGGGCGTGGTCAAATCATGCAGTGGGTCTGGCAAAGCAGGAATACGTCAAATCGTGTCGAATGGCGTAGAGATTGACAATCGCGCCCCACTCACAGCATTGAGTCCAAGCAAGGTGGCGAAAGATGAACGAAACGGGACGAAACAGTCAAGACGGTTTTATCTTCCCCTTGACGGAAGATGTTCTGCTGGTGAACGACCTGGCGGTGCGCCGGGATATCCTCGAGCTTCTCCCCCTGCCGTTGGGCTTGACCATTGACGGTGAGTGGGTTTGGTTGAACCGTTGGGCCAAACATATGGTGCGCGTAGGCGGTCCAGGCTGGGCCAACATAGCCGGCCGGCTGGCCCAGGAGGCAGCGGAAAGCCCGCAACCCTACGAGCGTGATGTGCGTATAGGCCCAGAAGGATCCATCGGCGTGCATTTCCAGCCCCTCACGAGTTTAGCCGGCGTCTCGGTAGGCCACTTGGTGTGGTCCGGAAACGCCTTGGCTGGCGTTTCCATCGACCAACTGGAAACGGCGGTCATGCTGGTACACGCCGAGACCATCGTGTGGGCCAATCTCGCTGCGCGCCGGGCTTTCGGAGTCCATGAGCAGCAAACGTGGGCTGATCTGTACGGGTTCCCCGCGTGGGACGATGTCCTGCAGGGCGTGACGGCGCGGCGTCAGGGCGAATTCAGCGTCCGGTTCTTAGCCATGAAGGAGTATGTGGTGGTCGAGGCGTGGCGCCGGGAACTTTCGAGCGAGGACCAGAGCATGCCCATGGAACAGGTGGCGAGTCTGGTGCACGAGATTCGAAACCCCCTAGCCGCATTGAGCGGGTATGTGGAGATGGCCCAGATGGAGACCGATGCGGGGGGCGCCCACTACTACGGTCAAATGATGCATGAAATTGACCGGCTCAGCCGGTTGACTTCCGATTTAATGGCTGTGTCCCGGCCGTTGACGGTGAATCCGGATTGGATCCCACTGGACCGTTTAGTGGAGAATGCTTGGTTTGCCGCATCCCAAGGGCGGCGCGAGGGCAAGAAGGCCGTGCACCTGAAAAAGAACTTCAATTCCGAGCAACAAGTCTGGGGGGACGATGATCGTATCCAACAGGTTTTAACCAACCTGATTAAGAACGCCGTCGAGGCCATGCGCGGCAAGGGCACGCAGGTGGTTGTAGACTGCCGGGAGGAAGCGCGGCAGTTTGTCCTCACGGTGGCAGACAACGGGCCCGGCTTGCCGTCGGAATTACTGGGCCAGTTGTTTGTCAGCCGCGTCACCACCAAAGACTCCGGGAACGGTCTCGGTCTTATGATTGTCCGCCGCATTGTCGAGGCGCACGGCGGCAGTGTGCGCGTGACGGTCCATGGCGGGACCACCTTCGAGATTCTGCTTCCCCGGCCTTCCTAACAGCACCGGCCGGGGGACCTTTCCCCTCGGCGCCTACGGCGACCGGTATTCCTTACCCCGCTCAGCCAGGGTCCGCAAATGCAGCACGCGTTGCCGTCTGAGCGACGCTACCCCGAGGACCGTGAGGGGCGCCACGACGAGATAGCCGAGACCGACGGGCACGAGCCACCTTTCGTTGAACAGGTCGGCGACTTTGGCGTTGGGAAACAACAGCGCAAACCCGAAGGATGCGGCCGCCATGAGGCCGAGGGCCCAACCGTAGGGGACCGGCCTCATTTTTCGCATCAGCGACGACAAATCGTGTGCCGCGCACCACAGCCGTATGGAGAGAAAACCAGCCACCACGATAGTCCAGAGGACAATTAAAAGCGTACCCAGCTTGGAAATGAAAAACCCCGACAATGAGATGATGCGGTAGGCGCTGGCCAGCGGCCACCGCAAGGTGGACACCATCTCCGGTCCAAACACGCCCATGATGACTTCATATTGGAAGGTCATGGCCACGACAATGCCGATTAATCCGAACATGCTGTAGCGTTCGGCTTTGACCCGGTCCCCTTCGCGGATGAACGGATACAAGGTGGTGGAGGCTTGAAATCCCAGGAAGATCATGAACTGCCGGTAGGACCCCTCGAGCAGGGGGACGATGGCGACATGAGCCGAGGGCACCAAGAGCTCGGGATGGGTGATGGAGGTGGCCGCTAGTGAGATGGAGAGCGTGGATAGAATCAGCAGCGGCAAGTAGCTGGCCTGCAGGGTTCGGGCTAAACCCGCGACCCCGGCCCAAGCCATGTACGCGCTGGTCGCCGTCAGGCACCCGTCGATGGCCCAAATGGGGGTGGAGGGCAAAAAGATGTTGCCCAGCACCATACTGATGAGCACCGTGGCCGAGGCTGCGAGGGCTACATGGTACGCGACCATGAAGGCATCGAAAAAGTAGCCCACGGGTTGGGACAGCAACTCCGGCGCAAAGCCCGAGAACGTCTCGCTCGGCACCACCCGGCTCAGGCGAAACGTGAGCCGCATCAATCCCAGGGCCACCAGTCCGTCCAGCCAGAGCCCGTAGATTCCGGCGCGCCCGGCAAACGAGACCACGTCGCGGGGGAAATAGAAGATGCCGAGTCCCGTATAGCCGGCCGTCACCATGGTGGCGAACTGGCCGGCGGAAATGCGCGGCAGTTGTTGTGAGCTCATCCGGGCCTCCCTTGCACCGACAACGGTGCTGTCTATTTGGTGTCTCCCATTTTGTTGATGCGCACGATACAGTGCACGGTCCAGTGGACGTGCGGGTACTCTTCATGCCAGTTTTTAAACCGGTAGAACTCCGTGGGATTGGTCCAGGACAGCTGTCGTCCCACGCCCAGCACATCCACGTTCTGTTTTTGGCTCAGTTCCAAAATCTTCAGCACCCGATCCGCGATCTGTTGGGAACTGGCGCGGCTTAGGACGGAGAGCTGCTGGGCATTTTCCTTGGTGGTATCCAAGGTCACCAAGGTCTGGGTGACATGCAACGTGACAACCGCGTAGACCTGGTGATCCCGGGCGGACGCCGAGAGCTGCATCTTGTCGGCGACCGCGTCAAAGGTGGCGTGCCAGTGGTCCGGGAACGTCAACGAGGACTTGCGGCTTTTGCCGGCGGCCAGGGCATAATCGGTGGTTTGGCGGTGGTCCCAGGTTCCCACGTATTGGTAATCGCGATATACGGCGACCTGATCGACTTTGGGTCCTTGGGGGGTAGGGGACAATTGGGGCAGCACCAAATCCACGCCGGATTTGCCAAGGCGGGTGCTGGTCTGCCAGAGGCGCGTACCCAAGGCGAACTGCGTGCAGCGGGGACAGGAGAAGAGCTCTTCGTAATAGAGGGCCGGGAACTCTTCCTGCACCATCTTTACCGAGACCACGGTGTCCCATGGAGCGGATGTCGCCGCTACAAACGGAGTTTTGTCGAGCGTGCCGATGCGGTCAATGGCATTGTCCAGCAGCTTAAACTGTTGGGCGGGGAGCTTGGTGGAAAAGACCAGGAGTACCGTGTGCCCCAGATATAAGTCGCGGCCCACCTTGGCTTGAGCCTGGGAAAAGGCTTGAGACAACGAATAGCCGGTACCGCTGACAGACGAGAATTGGGGGGATGAACCGCCCCCGCCTCCGCCCGACCCGGCCCCGTTGCTGGAAGTCAGGCCGGTAGGGGTAGGAAAGCTAAAATAGACCGTCACCATGTCCGGGGTTGGACCTGGGTAAAAACCCATGCCAAGAACCAAGGTGCGGCGATCCAAGGGTATGTCGTCCCAGCATCCGGCCAAGGTGAGTGTCAAGGTCGCCAGGGTCAGGAACGCGGCCAGCCACCGCGTGAGACGCTTAGTCATCCCAGCGCTCCTGCCGGGTTTTTTGCAGGTTGGGAGAGGGGTCCGGATTCTGATTCCAGTTGCTGGATTTCTTGGTCTGCAACGGGGCCAGAATGGAGGGGCGCTTTGTCAACATCGGTTCAGGGAAGCGCACCAGCGAATCTTTGAGATCACGGGGCTTGACCGGGCCGAATGGGCTCAAGTACGGCACCCCGAAGTTTTCCAGGGAAGCCAGATGGGCCAAGATGGCCAACAATCCCAGAATAATCCCGTAGATCCCTAAGAAGTAAGACAGGGTGACGAGGAGCCAAAACAGCACCCGCCAGGGAACCGCCATCTCATAGCTGGGCGATGTAAAGAGACCCAGCGCGGTCAGGGTGATGATGACAATCATCAGCGGCGAGACAATGCCGGCTTTCACAATGGCCGTGCCGACGACGATGGCGCCCACGGTCCCCAACGTGGTCGAGAGTTCTTTGGGCAATCGCAGCGACGCTTCCCGCAGAATTTCGATGATGGCCCACATGGTCATCACCTCGAACACGGGGGGCAGGGGCAGTCCGACCCGCGAACCCGCAATGGTGAGGATCAGTTTCGTGGGCAGGAGCTGCGGATTGACGCTGGTCAGGGCGATATACAAGGGCGGCAGCAGCAAACCCAGGAACAGACCCAGAAAGCGGATGAGCCGCTCCAAGGTGGCATACCAGGAGTTGAGGACATAGTCTTCAATGGTCTGATAGAAGTCCATCAGGGTGTTGGGCATGATGAGCACAAACGGGCTGTTGTCGACCAACACCGCGGCCTTGCCGAGGGCGAGTTCCCGCGCTACCACATCGGGCCGCTCGGAGCGCCGAATCTGCGGAAAGAGACTGCTGGAGCGGTCGGTCAAATAGGGCATCACTTCTTGCCCGGTTTGCACTGTGTCGACTTGGGCCACGCTGAGCCGCTGCTTCACCGCGGATACCAAAGAAGGATTGGTTAGCCCCTCAATGTGCGCTATGGCGATATTGGTGTGGCTGAGAGTACCTACCGACAGCTGATCGAAGTGCAGTTTGGGCGTCTTCAAGCGCATGCGAAGCAAGTTCATCTGGGTCAGCATGATTTCGTTGAACGCTTCCTGGGAGCCGAGCACGGTGCGCTCCGTCGTTGGCGTGGAGATGCTGCGGGCAGGGAACTTGACGGTGTCGGCGACCAAGACGGACGGACATCCTTCAATGAAGATGATGGCGTTGCCGCTGGTCAGCTTGATTAAAAGCTTTTCCCAGCTTGTTTCCACGGTCAAGTGGCCGGGAGCGATGACGGAGTCATGGACCACCTGATGGGCCTTCGATAAGTCCTGGGTAAGACGATAGGCTTGGTCATACTCCTGGCTGAGGGTGAGAATGTCCTGGTCGACGATCTGGGACTCCGCCAGGCCGTCCACAAATGCCATCAAGGCGGGGACCTGCACGTCCTTTCCAATGAAGAATCGCCGCAGTATCACATCCGGGGATTGGCCGATGGTGTTTTTGAGCCGGTTGTAGGCGAGCTCAACGCTTCCAGAAAATGTATCGACCGAACCACTAGCCTGGAGTTCTTTGGCCAGGGATTCCAGACGTTTTTGCAGCGTGCTGGTTTCCGTCAGCAGATCCGTCAGCAGCGTGGTGTTGACCGGGGAGATGTCAACCAGCGTTTGTTCGGCGGTGGAGATATTTTCGCTTAATTGCTGGGCAGCCCGCTCCGCGTCCGTCATCGGAGGCTTGCGCCGGGTTCCTTTGGCTTTGGGAAGAGTTTTGCGTCGGTGGTTGGGTCGCGAAAAAGGCCACATCGAGACTCCTCCTTTAAGCATCGTCCCTCTCTTGGTACAATGTGGCCAAGTTGCCATCAGGCTATGCGAAGGGGTACCAGCAATGACGATCGAAGAGGCCATGGCGGTTTTGGGCCGGGGAAATCTGGAACCCGTCTATCTATTGGCGGGACCGAACCGGTATTGGGCGTCCGCCTGGCTCAAACGGGCGCGGGAACGATTTTTAGGTGCCGAGGGTGAGACCAATCTGGTGCGCTTGGATGGGGTGCAGGATTTCCAGACCGTCCGCCTAGAGCTAGCCTCAGGCGGATTTTTTGGGAGCCGCAAGATGGTGGTGGTGGAGCACGGGCGGTGGCCCAAAAAAGAGGAACAGCTGGCCCGGTATGTGGAGGATCCAGCTCCGGATGCCCTGTTGGTGCTGGTGGAAGAGAAACTTGCGCCTGGTATGGAAAAGGCGCTGGGCCGGCACCGGGTCGTGGAACTCAAGGACTTGTCGCCCGTGGCCTTCCAACGCTATGTGCAGGAGGAGGCCGAGCGGCGCGGCATCCGGTTTCAGGGCGGCGGACTGGAACGATTTTGCCAGCTGGTGGCGAGCAACGAGTATCAAGTGCAGCAGGAACTGGAGAAGATGGCGCTCTGGTCGTTAGAGGCGTGGCGTGCGGACGATGTTGAGGAGCAAGTCGTGCCCATTCCGGGCGATGAGCCCTTGTGGGACGTCACCGATGCGCTGATTCGCCGGGACGCCGCCCGAACCCAGGGCTTGGTGATGCACCATTTGACCCGCGGGGTGGCGCCGCTTTTGCTGTTCATCATGATGGCGCGGCAAATCATGCAGTTGGATCGCGCCAAGCGGGCGCAGGCAGCGGGGCTGACGGTCGCTCTATTCCAGCAGCAGGAAGGCCTTCGCGACTTTATCGCCAAAAAGATTTGGTCGGCCGCACACAAGTGGCCGGTGGAGGATCTCGCCGAGCTCATGGAATGGGCCGGCCGGATTGACGTGGCTATGAAGACCGGATTCGGCGAGCCGGAGGTGTGGCTGGCGTTATGGAGCGCCCTATGGGCGGGCAAGAAAAATCCCCCCGGTCAACAACGCGGGGGGCGAAAGGACAGAACCTAACTGGCCGACTGTTTCGCTTTTTGCAGCCGAATCGTCAAACGCGACTTGTGCCGACTGGCATTGTTGCGGTGAATGGCGCCTTTTTGGGCTGCCCGGTCCAATCGACCATAGCAAAACTTTAACGCCGTCTCCGCTGCCGTCAGATCGCCCCGGTTAAGCGCGTCCTCGAACCGCCGAACAGCCGTGCGCACCATGGTCTTTCGAATCCTGTTGCGCAAAGTGCGGACTTGGGTTTGACGGATGCGTTTTTTGGCAGACTTAATATTGGCCACGCCGATACCTCCTGACGGTGAATTATACCATGGCCATGAACGGCGGTAAAGGGAACATGACGTTCTGGACATTTTTGCGTTTTTTTGTGGTGCTGGCCATTCTCGCGCTGATCTTGCGGATATGGCCCGGCACGCATGTGCCGATTTTTGATTTGTTCATTTTAGCCATCTTGATGGCTGCCTTTGATACCGTGGCTATATGGATTCTCGGCCGCGCGGGCAGTGCGGCGGCGTTGGGCGTCCTGGGATGGGTGCTCTCCATCGCCATTCTCTACGCAGCCGCCCTCATCTTGCCCCACGTCGCGCTGCGGCCCGGTGCCGCCATCGCCGCCGGCACAGTGTTGTGGGCCGCCGGACGCGTATTTCCCGCGCTCTACGGCTAAGAGAGGGTGGTCTACTCCACCAGTATTTACCATAGGATAGGGTGGGGGGATGTCCAGTGGCACGTTGGCCCAAACCAGCCATCATTTGGCTCAGACAAGTACGCAAGAACCGCTACTGGCGCAATCGGCGGCAATCCTCGGCGCCGGGCTGGCGGATGCCGTGGTCCAGCGCGGCGCTGTACGGGCTGGTTCTGGCATTGGCAGGGGTTGTGCTTTGGAAGGTGCCGGCGCGACCTGCGACGGCGCCTGTGGAGGCGCCGGTTTCGCACGCAACCCAGCCCTCATGGATGGACCGGACCCTGGCCAGCATGCGGGAGCCGGGGCCGGCCTTTCAGGCTTGGCTCAATCAAGCCATACCCCTGCTCGGGCTCACGCTGAATCCCCGCAACTTTTCGTTGCACCTGAAAGGGCTGGCCCTGACCGCCCTCCGCTCCGTCACTGGAGTGCAACTGGATAGTTTGGACGGGCTCTTGAAGATGGAAATCCCCCAGCTGTCCGCGGTGCCCACGCCTCCGCCGCTGCCTGTCAAGACCCAGAACGGGAAGAGCCATTCCAAGTCCCTGTCGCCCCGGCCCAAAGCCCAGGATGCGGTCGACCCGGCGTTGCCTGGCGATGGGGGACGGGTCTGGGCGGAATTGGGTACGAGCCCCGAGGTGGGCATCTACCAGACCCACAGCCATGAATCATTCTGGTCGTATGTGCCGGCGGGATCGACGACCGCCTATTCGACGGACTGGTCCAAGACCGTTGTGCAGGTTGGATGGTGGCTTGCCCAGGACTTGCACGGTGACGCGGTGTCTGTGGTGCAGTCCCGGGTGGACAATATGTCGGAAGGGGTGCTGGCGAGCTACAACAAATCGTATTACACCGCCAAGGACCTCATGCAGTGGTACCCCACCGTGCACATGCTGATTGATCTGCACCGGGCTGCCCAGAATGTGCCGGCCGCCGATATTCACGGCCAGAAGGTGGCGAAAATCCTCATCGTGGTGGGTACCAACAAACTCCTGCCCAACGAGTACTGGCATCAAAACTTGGAGGTGGCATTGAAGCTGGCCAAGGCCTTGGGACATTTGGCGCCGGGCATCCTGCAGGGCCAGGGCATCGACACCGTGCCCTATCGGTATAACCAGCAGCTGATGCCGGCCGATTTGATGATTGAGGTGGGGGGACCCAACAGTACGCTTAGCGAGGAGCGCTATGCCGTGCACGATTTGGCTGAGGCCGTGTCGGAGCTCATCCACAACGGCGTGATTCCGAAGGCCCCCTAGAACAACCAATTGACCCCGGCGAACTCCGGGCGCTACCATGGCGACAGGGGGTCATTGCATGATTTGGGATCGCAGTGTCGAGACGTTGGAGAGGAGCCGGTTGCAGTCCCTGCAACGGACACGTTTAAGTTGGACCCTGCATTGGGCCCGCGAACGTGTCCCTTTTTATGCGGAACGGCTGCCGGATTTGGATCGGTGGGAGCGGCACCCGCAGGAATTGTTGCAGGAGCTGCCTTTTACCATCAAGAGCGACTTGCGGGATCGCTATCCGCTGGGCTTTTTGGCAGTTCCGCGCCAGGAAGTGCGGCGGTTTCATGCGTCTAGCGGGACCCGCGGAAAACCTACGGTGGTGGCGTATACCGAGCATGATTTGACCATGTGGGCGGAGGTCGTGGCGCGGTCGCTGGCCGCGGCCGGCATGGAACCGGGTCAAGTGCTTCAAAATGCTTACGGATACGGGCTTTTTACGGGTGGATTGGGACTGCACCAGGGGGCCGAGCGCCTGGGGGTTGCAGTGATTCCGGCCTCCGGCGGGCAAACCGAGCGCCAGGTTCAGCTCATCACCGACCTCGGGCCCGATGGACTAGCCTGTACGCCCAGTTATGCACTGTATATTGCGGAGACGATGCAGGCCATGGGCATTGCGCCGCAGGACACCAGCCTGAAGACCGGCATCTTTGGGGCCGAGCCGTGGAGCGACGGCATGCGGGAGCGGCTCGAGGCGGCGCTGGGCATTCAAGCGGTCGATATATACGGGTTGTCGGAGATTACGGGGCCGGGTGTGGCGATGGAGTGCGTCGAAGGCAAGGCCGGCCTGCATGTCTTCGAAGACTTCTTCTACGTGGAGGTCATCGATCCCCGCACCCTGCAGCCGGTCGGGCCGGGGGAGGTTGGGGAACTGGTCTTGACCACCCTGAGTAAAGAAGCCATGCCAATGATTCGATATCGCACCGGCGATCTCGTGAGTGCCAATCCTGAACCCTGCGTGTGCGGCCGGACCATGACCCGCATCAGCCGGGTCCATGGACGCTCCGACGATATGCTGATTGTCCGGGGCGTGAATGTATTTCCCAGTGAAATTGAACGGGTCATCTTAAGCCACCCGGGCGCCAGCGGTCAATACCAACTGGTCTGGGAGGGACATCCATCCCGTCCGGACTTGGTAGTTGAAATGGAGGCTGTTCCCGGTACTGCGGCGCCGGAAGGCTTGCGGGAGCACCTCCACGCGCAACTGGGCGTGCACCTGACGATCCGCGTGGTCGAGGCAGGGGCTGTGCCGCGCAGTCAAGGCAAGGCGGTGCGCGTCGTCAACCGGATGACCGAATAGCTAGGTGAAAGGGGACACGGTATGGTGTCGGTATTTGCCTTATATACGAAGCCGGAAGACGAAACGGCCTTTTTGGATCATTACGCCCAGGTGCATGCGCCCTTGGCGCGGCGTTTGCCGGGGCTCTTAAGCCTGAATTGGGGCCAGCCAGGTCCGCTCTTTCAGGCGGATGACTCGGGCTGGTTTTTGATTGCCGAGATGCGGTTTAGAGATCGGCAGTCGGCCCTGGCGGCATTGGCCTCCGAAGCGGGCCGGGAGGCCGGAAAAGACCTGGCCCGCTTTGCCAAGGGACTCGTGACGATGAGGATGGTGGAATGGCATGAGTAATGTGTTGGAAGAACGCCACGAACAGGTGGTATTGCTGCGTCTTAATCGCCCGGAGGTGCTGAACGCGCTCTCTGGCGAGTTGATGGAGGAATTATCGAACACCCTGACCCGCTTGGATCAGGATGACCAGGTGCGCGTGGTGGTGCTGACTGGCAACGAGCGGGCCTTTGCTGCGGGGGCGGACATTCAGGAGCTGCATGGCAATACCGCCGTGAGCATGCTGGCTTCTCGCCAAATTACCCGCTGGGACGCGGTCAAGAAGTTCTCTAAGCCCCTTATCGCGGCGGTCAGCGGATGGGCGCTGGGCGGCGGCATGGAGTTGGTGATGGCCTGTGACATGGTGATTGCCGGGGATAACGCGCAGTTCGGACAACCGGAAATCAAAATCGGCGTCATGCCCGGTGCGGGCGGCACCCAGCGGCTCACAAAAGTTGTGGGGAAGGCCCGGGCGATGGAAATGGTGTTGACGGGCCGCACCATCACAGCCGAGGAAGCGTTTCATATGGGGCTGGTGAATCATATCGTGGCGCGGGAGCAAGTCATCAACCGGGCCCTGGAACTGGCTCAGACAATCGCCCTGATGCCGCCCATCGCGGTACGGTTGGCCAAAGAGTCGGTTCTTACCGCTCTCGACACGCCTTTGGACGTCGGGTTGACGCATGAACGGCGGCTGTTTAGCCTGCTGTTTGCGTCAGAAGACCAAAAGGAGGGCATGAGCGCCTTCTTGGAGAAACGCCCGCCACACTTTGAAGGTCGCTAGATGCGGGTCAGTCCCAACCGTTCGGGATGGGAATAGACGCTCATTTCCTGTGTTCGCACAAAGCCGATGGCAGTAATCCCCAACTGGTCGGCCATTTTCACACCCAGGCTGGTCGGGGCGGCATTGGACACGACGGCGGCTGCTCCCATCTGACGGACCTTCCAGAGTATTTCGGCGGACAGGCGCCCTGAAAAGTAGACGACGGCTTCGGTCAGGTCGGTCTGACCGGCCCGCAGCGCCGCGCCGAAGACCTTGTCGAGTGCATTGTGCCGTCCCACGTCGCACCGCAGCCACTGGAGTTGGCTCTTCAGCGCCAGCGCCGCCGCGTGCAGGCCGCCGGAATGCTGACCGTGGGTCCAGGATGAGAGCGTGTCAAAGTGATCCCGGATGGTGGCGGGGTCAAGGGCGAGCGGGGTGTCAAGCGGCGCGAGTCCTGCGGGATTGAAAAATCCGGGCCGGCTTTGCCCGCAACAAGAGCCCAAATAGCGGCTGCCTCCCGCGGGTGACGGATGAAACCCCGGTATGCGAAGCCAAATCTGGCCGTCCTCGGGGCGCCACTGAAAGATGGTGACGCGGTCGGCGCGATCGATAATCCCATCACCTGCCAAGTAGCCGAGCGCCCAGTCTTCAATATCTAGGGGAGTGAGAGCGGCAGTGACGTATTCCGCGCCATTGATCATCAGCGTCACCGGCACTTCGACGGCCGCTTGGGCCGGTTCCTGAACCCATCCGCGGCTGTCCCAATGGTAGCGCATCACCGGGGCCACTCCAGATGCGATGTCGGTCATATTCCTGCTCCTCTCCCTCTCTCTCATATTGTAGCGTCTAGGTGCCAAAAAACGCCACTTTCCCCGACGACAGGGGATTGCTAGACTGGAAATAGCTTCCGGGGGAGGGATGACGTTGCCGAAGCTGCCGAAGAATCGCTTCAAGGAGC
>JAJZBJ010000065.1 GCA_021798975.1 Bacillota bacterium
ACGAATCCCTGCCCTCGCCGCTTCTAGCGAAGGAAATTACCCCGTGGATGTCGAAGAAGTCAGAAACGTGTCGTAAAAGAGCTGATAGGCGTGTTCCACATCATTCGCATCCCCTGGGCAGCGTTGCTCGATGGACTCCTGGCGTGTTGGCTGTTGTCAGGGGCTCTGTTTTGGTTCGCTTCTGGCCGTGGCGGCAACAGGTCGGGATCCATGGGACGACTATTGCTGAGCGTGGCGGCGTATGCCGCCGCGTTTGCGATCTGGCTCGCCTCGGGCGGATTATGGTCCGGATATCCGTGGCTGGTGGGCGTGGCTATTGTGGTACAGATTGCGGTCCTGGAATCTCTTATGCGCGGATGGGGCCGAAGTCCCCGTCTCTATCCGTGGCTTTATGCCTTCGCGATCGTGGCTGGCGCAGCCCTCGTGATGCTATGGCACCCGGCAGAACCATCCAACCTTCATGCCGCTTTGGCGGATTCCCTGTCTGGGCGAGTGCTCTTGGCGGTCAATTTGGCGGGATCGGCCGCCTTGCTGGCACTCTCGGCGGCGTACGGCCGGAGGCGAGCATGGCTGGGAATCGTTCTTGCGCTGCTTCTGGCGGGCCTGAATCTGCATGATTTGCTCTTTGCCGCACCAGCCCGCATGGCGTGGCCCTGGTTGACAGCTGCGGGCGTATTGTTGCTGCCGGGTTCGTGGTGGGCGGCCCGCGCCCCCTTGGTGGCTGCGGCGGATCCGTCTCTCGAGATACAGCTTATCGATCGCGGGGACGGTCTGCGCCGCGGACAGGCGGTTCTGGACAGCGGGGCGGCAGGGGTTCTGTATTGTTACTTGGCGGGCCATCGTCCGCTTGTGGACAGCCTCGGCGCGGAGGTTGGGGACCGGGTGCTGGAACGGGCGGCCCTCGAGGTGGGGCGCGTGTGCCGGCAAGGGGACGTGCTCATGCGATGGGAGCGTGGCGCTTTTTTGGTCGTTTATCCCGGCATTTTGTTTGGCGACGAACGAACGCTGCAGGCCCGCGTGTTGTCTGTCTTGTCGCAGATGCGCGTATCTTTGGATGGGCGGCCGGTGCCGGTCGATGTCGAGGCGCGCTTGGGTTGGGGTTGGGGAGACCGGGGAGCTTCGTTTATGGATGTGGTATCGGCGGCCGGACGCGCCATGGCGGAAGGCTCGCGCGCCGGCGGACGCGGCTCGGTGTCCTGACGCGCCCGTTGACAAGAGATAGGCCGGGGCTGGACAATAAGCACGATTAAGAATTAACATGGGGGCTCAATTTTTTGATGAAAACAACCTGGTGGGCAGCCATAGTGTTGGGCATTGCACTGGCAGTGGGCGGGTGTGGTGTAGCCAAAACGGCGAACACGACAGCGAAATTGGCCACTGTGAGTGGACAGGCCCAGACACCGGCCAACATTGATCCGGGAACCCCATTGAAGGGGGAGGCGCCGAGTTTTACCCTGACCGACCAGTTTGGTAAACCCGTGTCGTTGTCCCAATATCGAGGCAAGGTTGTCGTATTGGCATTCTTAGACAGCCGCTGCACCACGATTTGTCCGTTAACCTCCGAAGAAATGGTAATGGCCAAGCATATGCTGGGCGAGCAGGCGGCCGCTGAGGTGCAGCTGGTGGCGGTCGACGCCAACCCCACTGCCACGGCCGTATCCGACGTTTATAGCTATTCCAAAGCTCATGGCGTGCTGCATCAATGGGTGTTTTTGACCGGCGGAAAGTCGCAGCTGGCTAAAGTCTGGAAAGACTACCACATCTATGTGGCGATCCAGCATGGTGCCATCGATCATACCCCGGGCGTCTACATTCTCAACGCGCAGGGACAGGAACGCCGCTTGTATCTGACGCAGATGGCCTACAACGGACTGGGACAACAAGCCCAAGTGTTTGCTCAGGAACTGGCGCGGCAGTTGCCGCATCCGACCCCGGCATCGGCAGCGGTGCTGCACGAAGCCGCCCAGCAAGAGGCCCAAGTTCACAGTTTAGCCCGCGTGAAGCTGCCGCTCGTGTCGACGGCGGGATTGGCCGGCAGCACGGTGCTCGGCAACCACCAACCGCATCTTCTGGTCTTTACCGCCAGTTGGCTGCAGCAACTGTCCAACGTGCCGGCTCAACTTGAAGACCTCAACACCTATCAGCAATACGCGAAAGTCAACCATCTGCCGTCCTTGGTGGTTGTTGACGAGGCTCCCACGGAGCCTTCGTCGAAAGCGTTTCCGACCGTACTTCAAAAGGCTCCCCACCTTCATTTCCCTGTGGCCGTTGACATCAATGGCGCCGTAGCTTCCCGCGTGGGCGTTCAGGACATTACCTGGTATGCGCTTGTCAACAGTGCAGGCAAGGTGGTCTGGCAGCACGACGGCAGCAACCACTGGCTCAGTCAGACAGCACTGGAGGCTCAGGTGTCGAAGGCGTGGGCGAAGGCATCCCACTAATTTCTGCGAAATCTCTGAGAAAGGCGTGGCGGTAGCGGTCATAGACTTCTTCCGCTTCATCGACCCAGCCCAAGTATGTCACCAAAACTTTGGCCTCCTGGGCCTGGTTTCGGTCTAAGGCCTGTTTAATCGCGTCGATGAGCTCGCGCCGAATTTCAGGATACAAGGATTTCTTCGCCATAACGGTTCACCACGCTAACTTTTTAATCATGTTATATGTCCAGGCGGCCAGGGGTGCGCGTTGTCCCCCGCCGCTTGTGGTTTTTTCCAGATGGCACCGAACCCCGCAATCCGGCGTATGGATACCATAAAGCGTTTCGCAGAAAGCGGGGAGCCTATGTCCACTCCGGGTCAAGAAGATTATCTCGAGGCCATCTGGGTGTTGACGGAGCAAAAGGGCTACGCGCGGGTGACCGATCTGTCCGAAGTGCTGGCCATCAGCCCGGCGTCCGCCAGTAAGATGGTGCGGCGCCTGCACGAGGCCGGCCTTCTGACCTATGAGCGGTACCGCGGATTCAGCTTCACAGGCGAGGGAAAAAAGCAGGGGCGCCTGCTATACTTGCGCCATCGCATCTTGGTGCGGCTCTTGACGCAGTTGGAAATGGGGTCCGAAGCGGATGTGTTGAAAATTGTGGAAGGCATCGAGCACCACTTCGATGTGACTCGCTTGGATCAGTTGGAACGGCTGGTCCTCTATATCGAGCGGCATCCGGGTTGGTGGCGGAAGTTTTTGGACAGCCCGATGCCGGCGGACGAACAGGAAAGGCGGCCACAAGGGCCGCCTCCGTGACGCCAGTCCTGCCGTCTACACGGGTAAGTGCAGATGGTGGGAGAGGAAGGTCCAGATGTCCGCCTCTTCGTCGAGCCACTGATCGACAGACTTGCCGACGCCATGCCCGGCCTTGGCCGCCACTCGAAGCAGCACTGGGTTGTGCGATCCCGTAGCCTGCTGCAGCAAGGCGGTCATCTTGCGGGCATGCATGGGATCCACGCGGCTGTCCTCCTCCGACGTGAACAGCAATACGGCCGGATATGGCTCTCCCGCGCGCACATGGTGATAGGGTGAATAGGCTTTCAGCCACGAAAACTCGTCCGCCTTGTCTGGAGAGCCGTATTCCTGGGTCCATAGGTCGGCAATCAGCATGTGGTGATAGCGCAGCATGTCCAACAGCGGCACACCAATAATGACGGCGCTGGCCAAAGCCGGATGCTGGGTGACGAAGGATCCTGTGAGAAGTCCGCCGTTGCTGCGGCCGGTCACGCCCAAATGCGCGGTGTCGGTGTATCCCGATTGAATCAGGTGCCGGGCGGCGGCTTCGAAGTCATCGAAAACGTTTTGCTTGTTTTGCCGCATCCCCGTCCGGTGCCATGTCTCCCCGAATTCATTGCCGCCCCGCATCTGGGCCAGAGCGTACACGCCGCCGCGCTCCACCCAGGCCCGTACCGAGGCCGAATAGGGCGGCAGCATGGCCACGTTGAAACCGCCGTATCCGGTCAGAACCAGGGGCGTCTCCCCTGTCTTGTGGAAGTCGCGGCGGTGGGCCACAAAAATGGGAATGCGGGTGCCGTCCTTGGAAACGGCCCATTCTCGGGATACGACGATGTTGTCGACCGGGGCACCCGCCTGGGCCCAGACCTCGGGAGACTGGCTGATGTCCTGCAGCTTCTGAATGGTCCGGGGCCGATTAAAGCCTTCGAAGCCCCAAAAAACCGTGTCGTCGCTGCTGGTGAGTCCCACGATCCCGGCCAAGTCGGGCGGGGTCAGAGTTTTCAGCAGCACGCCATCGAGACCATAGAAACGCAGTTCGGAGACAGCTTCGGACAACCCATGAACAACCAGATAACGATCGGTTTTCTCCACATCGAGCATGGGCTTGCCGGCTTCGGCCTGAACGAGGTCATGCAGGCGACTATCGGTCAGAGAGATTTCCACCAGTCGACCGTCAGGATTTCCGGCGTTGGTGAGGGCCAGCAGGCGCTCGCCATCCCAGAGCGGGTGGATGTTGGCTTCACCCAAGTCCAGCAGCAGTTGCGGCTGTCCCAGCGAACGGGGATTCGAGACGTCGAGCCGGTATAGGACTTCGCGTGTCCAGCCATAGGACAAGCTGATGATGAGCCTACGGCCGTTCGGTGAGAGGTGGAGACTGGGAATGGCCCGCTTGTCATCAGGTGAGGCAAATAGCCGCAGATCGGCACTATGAGGGGTCCCTAACCGGTGGTAGAATACCGCCACGTTATAGAATTCGTCCTGACCCTGCACTTCGCCTGGCAACGGATACCGGGTATAGAAGAATCCGTCCCCATCTTTGGGAAAAGCGATGGAGGCGTGCCGAGCGCGGGGGATTTGATCGTCCAGCGTTTCGCCCGTTTGCCAGTCGAAAATGTGCAGGGCGGACCACTCATTGCCGTGTTGAGACACCCCGTAGAGGACGTAGCGTCCGTCAGCCGAGACGGTGGCCCAGTCGACGTGCATAGGATCGCCGCCACCTAGAGCATTGGGATCGGCGACCACGACCTGTTGACCGTGGCGTTCGGAATACAAGACGGTATGTTCTTGCCCCGGGTCGCGACGCTGAAAAATGAGTGTGCCCCCGTGTCCGCGCGGTAAGTCGAGATCCGGGAGACGGCGCAGTTCTTCGAGTCTGGCTCGAATGGCGCTTCGGCCTTTGTAGCCGCCTAGAACCTCACGGGTGTATGCGGCCTGCTGGGCGGTCCAGTCTTTAACTTCCGGGGCGCCGCCCTGTTCCAGCCACCGGTACGGGTCGGTTATCAATTGGCCATGGAGGATGTCGTCAACCGGCCTCCGTTCAGTCTTGGGGTACGGCATGGGTTGCTCCTTTCCGCATGGTTTCCGAGGCGCGCTCCACCGCGTTCACGATGTGCTGATAGCCGGTGCATCGGCACAAATTGCCCGACAAGGCTTCCCGGATTTCCTCCCGGGTGGGGTTGGGGTTTTCGCTGAGAAAGTGCACGGAGGTGATCAGGAACCCAGGTGTACAAAACCCGCACTGTAAGGCATGTTCCTGCCAGAACGCCTCTTGCACGGGATGGAGCTGCCCATTATGGGCCAGCCCTTCGACAGTGATGATGTCAGAACCGTCGGCTGTCACCGCCAACGTGAGACACGAACGGGCCGGACGGCCATTCAGCAGAATAGTGCAGGCACCACAGACACCTTGCTCACAACCCAGATGGGTACCGGTCAAATTGAGCTGTTCCCGCAGGACATCGGCCAGTAGCCAACGCGGGTCCACCTCCAAACGATGTTGGGTGCCATTGACGGTTAGGGTGATGTTCGGCATTAGCGGCCACTCCTTTCTCGAGCCATTTCCGCGGCCCGGTGCAGCGATTCAGTCAAGAGGGTTTCGGCCAGTTGCCGGCGGTGGGCGGCTGAGGCGTGCATGTCGTCCACAGGGTCAATCGCCAGAGCCGCCTGACGGCCGATGTCCCGCCACAGGGCGTCGCTGCCCATGGTTCCAACGAACGACGATTCCAGCTCACGATTCCGCCAGGGAACGTCTCCCACTCCACCCAAGGCAAACCGCACCGTCGCGATGGAGCCATCTCCGTTTAAGCTCACCATGGCCGCCGCGATAGCAAGGGCGAAATCGCCGGACCGCACCGCGAACTCCCGAATGTGGGAGGCACCCGCCAACTGCTTGGGCACCGTGATACGTGTTAATAATTCGTCTGGTCCCATGGTGGTCATGAGGTAGCTCATGAAGAATTCCTCGGCGGGGATGGTGCGAGCCCCACCGTCGCGGGAGTGCACGGTCATATTCCACTCGCCCAGCATCGCCAGAACGGGCAGTTCGGCGGCTGGGTCGGCATGGGAGAGGCTCCCTCCAATGGTGCCGCGGGTACGAATGGCAGGATGGCCGATGAGCCGTTCCGCTTCTGGAATCAGGGGGAAGGCTGCTTTGATTCGGGCATCGGTTTCGAGTTGGTAGTGACGTACGAGAGCGCCCAGGTGGAGCGTGTCCCCGTTATCGTGAATCTCAGTAAGTTCCGGAATGTGATTGATGTCGACCAGGAGACCGGGCCGTGCCAGGCGCATGTTCATCATGGGAATGAGGCTTTGCCCGCCCGCGAGCACCTTGGCATCCTCGCTGCTGGCCAGGGCATCGAGTGCCTCGGCAAGGCTGGCTGGACGCACGTATTCAAAGACCGGTGGCTTCACTCGGTTTCCCCCCTTGTTAAGGCTTGAAAGAGACGAGTCGGCGTCACCGGAGCAAAATCCAGCTTCAGCCGCCGATCGCTGAAGGCGTCTTCAACGGCCGACAGGATGATGGCTTGCGAGGGGATGATGCCCGCCTCGCCGACGCCCTTGTAGCCGGCGGGATTGCCCGGCGCAGGGTAATCGCGGTGATGGATCTCAATATCAGGGCTCTCGGCTGCGCCGGGCAGACGATAGTCGAGAAAGGACGTTGTCAGGGGTTGCCCATCTTCGTTGAAGATCATCTCTTCGTACAAGGCCGACCCCAGGCCTTGTACCGTTCCGCCGATAACTTGGCCGTTGGCGAGGAGCGGATTTACCACCTTGCCTGTGTCGTGGATAATCACGTAGCGCTCGATGCGGGTCTCTCCGGTATTTTCGTCCACGCGGACGATGGCGGCGTGGGACCCAAATCCATAGGTGGGGGTTCCCGACGAAAAGGCGTCTTCGTGCGTGAGCGGATCCTCTCCCGCTTCTGCCATCCGTTCGGCCAGGGCACGCCAATCCAGCGAGACGCTCGGCACCCCTTGGACCGAAAACCGTCCGTCGGAGAACACCACGTCATCGACGGCGGCCTCGAGCAATTGGGCAGCCATGTTTTTGGCCTTTTCCACGAATCCTTCGCTGGCCATGGTGGCCGCGTTGCCGGCCATGATAATGGTCCGGCTGCCGAATGTCCCGATCCCCTTGTCAATTCGCGCGGTGTCGCCTTCGACCACCATGATGCGATCTATGGACACGTGAAGAGCGTCGGCCGCAATTTGGGCGAGAGCGGTTCGATGGCCCTGGCCTTGGCCCGTCGCCCCAGTGGCCAGCATGACGCGGCCGTCGTCCATGAGGGTGAGACGCACGCCTTCGAAGCCGAAGCCGGCGGAGATTTCGACGGAGTTTGACAGGCCAAGTCCCAAGCGGATGCCTTGTTGGCGCGCTTCTCGCTGCCGGCGGCGAAACGCTGGGACGTCGATGAGGGAGAGTAGTTCCGCAAAGGCGGCTGGATAGTCGCCGGAATCATACACCGAGTCGGTTCCCGTCCGATGGGGGAACTCATCGGGGCGGATGAGATTCCTCGTCCGAATGTCCACGCGGTCCAATCCCAGTTCATCCGCGGCCCGGTCCAGCATGCGTTCGATGATGTAGTGTCCCTGAGGGCGCCCGGCACCTCGATAGGGCCTCTGTGCGACCTTGTTGGTAAACACCGTATAACCCTCGATGTGCATATGCGGAATGCGGTAAGGCCCGGGTAGGTTGCGGGCGGTATTGCGCGACACCATGGCGCCGCCGCCGGGGTACGCCCCATTGTCCTGATAGTATGTATCCACAAGCGCTATGATGGTGCCGTCCTGCTTCACGCCGAGCTCTACGTGGTGGGTTTGCTCGCGCTCTTGGCTGGTGCTGAGGAACTCCTCGAAGCGATCTCCGGCCCACTTGATAGGCCGCTTGAAGTGTTTGGCCAGGTAAGTAACCAAGGCTTCTTCGGGATAACTGCCATTCTTGACGCCGAATCCCCCGCCCACTTCGGGTGCGATAACACGAACCTTCTCTTTGTCCAATCCTGTAATTTGTGCAATGCGTTCCTGGGCGCGATGCACGGATTGGGTGGCGTGATAGACCAGGAGGGTGCCGTCTGCCGGATTATAGGAGGCGGCAATGGCCCGAGGTTCCATGGGCTGGGGGCTGACCCGTCCCATCTGCAGGGTGGCGCGAATAACGTGGTCTGCTTGTTGTAGAGCGTCGCGGCCATCGCCGCTGGTCATATGGAATGCGTCAAAGATATTGCTGCCGACGGAGGGGTGCAGCACCACCTCGTCCTTGGCCGCCTGTTCGGCCGACGTGAGGACGGGGAGTGCTTCATAATGCACCTGAACTAGGTCAGCCCCGTCTTCGGCTAGGTAGCGGCTGTCCGCCAACACCGCGGCGACCGGCTCTCCCACGTAAAACACTTCGTCGTAGGCGAGTGCCGGTGGCGCAATCGGCGTCGAATCGGGCAGTCCTCGACGCAGGGCCTCCATGTCTTTAGCGGTAATGACGGCGTGAACGCCTTCTAGGGCAGCCGCTGCTTCCGTATCAATACGGGTGATGCGCGCGTGCGCATGCGGCGAGCGGACCAGAGCCATCACCCATTGCCCGTCAAAGCGAATATCGCTGACGTACTGGCCTTGGCCCTGGATGAGGGCCCGGTCTTCCACCCGGGGGAGCGATTTTCCAATCCAACTTTCATGTACGGCCATGACTTCACCTCGTTTCTGGATGTCTCCTTAATTATAACGGGCAAGTCCGACCATGGCTCCGCATCTGTAAATTTTGGGATGCGGTCAGGCGCGGGGGTTTTGGACGGCAGGGCACCAGTAGGTAGTGCGTCCTGCAATCTCTTCTTTGACGACGGTCCCAATCATTCCACAGGGGTCGCCCTGGCGGTAATGGACTTGGAGATGCTGGCGGAAGCCACCGGTTAGCCGGTCATCGGGATCTGTGGGATCGCCTACACCGCCCAGTGCGGCTGCCTCTGACAACACTTCGGGTATGGCCTGGTCGAGCGCATCCCAGTCACGGTCTTGGAGAAGCCTGGCGGGGGTCCCAGGATAGAGCTGGGCCCGGTAGAGAATTTCGTCGCTATAGACGTTGCCGATGCCGCACACGACCTCCTGGTCCATTAGGCAGGCCTTAATGGGGCGGCCGCGTCCGTGAAAGGCGCGGCGCATGAGCCCCGGCTTAAACGCGGGGGAGAGCGGTTCTACGCCCAATTTGGCCCATCGCTCCGCGAGGCCGGCTTGATTCAGCAGGTCTACGCGTCCCAAGCCGACATGAAAATGCACCGCATGTTCGCCAGATAGGTAGCAGGACACTGCCGCCTCCTTGTCATCGGAGGCAAATCGTATACGGCCGCCCAGCATGAGGTGAATGTAGAGAATGGGGGCGGACGCCTCCGGGCCCAGCACCAGCGCCAAGCTCTTGCCGCGACGATCAATGCGGGACACGGGACAGCCTATAATGGCCTCGCGCACCACCTCGACCGGCTGATTCAGGCGTTTAGGCCGCGGGGCATCCAGACCCGTTACTGTGCGTCCTTGGGCCCATCGGATGAGGTTTTGGCGGTATGTTTCCATCTCGGGCATTTCAGGCATAAATTCAGGATGTGCGCGAAACGGACATTTATGCCACAATGTCGATGTTCTAATCGTTAATATAGGTAGACCGAGATATTTTCCTTAGGGAGGCTTGGCATGGCATCTCAGCAGAACCCTCCACGGCGGCGCCGGCGGTTTCGGTGGCGAGGACGGCGCTTGTGGTTTTTCATCATCTTGGTGGGCCTCATTATTCCCGTGCTGGGTTTGGGATGGGGCGCCTACCGGGCTCGTGCCGAGGCTAAGGCGCTAAAGACGGACTATCATGCGCGAAACTTCGTGGGTCTGGCCTCCACCATCCAGCGGATGGGGGGAACACTTGGAGCCATGCGGACGGAAGCCATCTTGCTAGGCTGGCTGGATGCCATCCCTTACGTCCGTGGGTACTATCTGAACGGGATGAACCTCCTCACGGCGGGTCATCTGGATCTGCATGTGCTGGGACAGGTGCTGCCGCCCGTCATGGACGCCATCTATGCCCCGGGCAGCGCCTCGGCGAGGGAACAACGGATATCCCAAGCCGTGTCCCAGTCGGGACAATTGATGAGCCAACTACTCCCGGAAATGTACCAGGCCAACCGCAGCATCCAGTTGATGAATCCCAACCGTATGCCCGCAGTGTTGCAGAGCAAGGGGCTGAGCGTGGTGACGCTGCGAGCTATCAGCACCACTTTGCTCAAGTTCACCCCGACGATGACTGGACCCCATCCCATTTTGGCGACGTTGCTGGGGATGCCAAACCCTGCCCAATACCTGTTGATTTTCCAAAATAGCGGGGAACTGCGGGCCACCGGTGGTTTCATGACGGCGTATGCATATGTGCCGTTTAATAACGGAAAACTGGGTAAAATCCACTCCCAGAACATCCAAAACTTGGACACCAAGGTGACCTACCAGCCTCCGGCTCCGCTCATTGTCGGAAGTTATTTGCCGGTGACATACTGGCATCTTCGGGACACCAATACCTCTTTGGCCAATATTCAGGGCGCTCCGGTACCTGACATTCCCGAGACCGTCCACACCTTTTACCAGTTCTATAACTCGATTCCCGGTGCATCCCACATCAATGGCATGGCTTTCATTGACACCTGGTTCGTGGATGGTCTGATTGGCGACGTGGGTGGACTGTACGTTCCGACTATCCGGGGCAAGACCGTGCACTTGACGGAGCAAAACGCTAATTACGAAATGGAGTACATGGCCGAGGGTCAGGCCTTGCCGTCCAACCTGCGTAAGCTCTTCATCGGAACTATGATGAAGGAGCTGATGCACAAGGTGTTCCATGGCCATCTCTCCGAGCTTTTGAAGGTAGCCGGGACTTTCGGGCAGGCACTCCACAACGAAGACGTGATGTTTTACTTCAACAACCCTGCCGCCGAGCGGTTCGCGGTTTCCCAAGGCTGGGGGGGCGTGATTCCCGCCCACGTGAACGGTGACTTTGTCGAAGTCGTGGACCAGAACCTTTTGGGACACAAGGACAACTATTGGGTGCGGGAGTCGTACGACGTTAACATCAAGACCGAGAACGGCAAGAACTTGGAGACCGTTACCATTCACTGGACGGATCCAGCCCTCGTGCAGCAGACGCCTCCATATCTTACGGTGCCGTATCACTCGTGGGTCACCGTGTTCTTCCCCAACGGTTCCAATATGATTGGCATGACTGGTACCGCATCGGGCGGGGACAACACGCAGCCCATGGGCATCGACAGTTATGTCCAGCCCACGACCGATCCGATTCTAAACAAGGAGGAACTGGGCGCCCACATGAACTTGCCGGGCCGCCTTACCACATCGGAGCCTCCGTCGACGGGCACCGTCGTGGCCACCGCCTGGTTGCCGCCTAGTGTGAACATCCATCATATCCTCCTGCAGAAGCAGCCCGGCATGTTACCGGAACCGGTCACGGTAACGGTCAATGGGGTCACCAAGCACATTACCTTGACCGCCCGAACGTGGTTGAACTTCTAATCGGAGATCATGCGAAGCGGGCTGATTCCATCCGAGAATCGGCCCGCTTTTTGTTTTGCGCCGGGTGCTGTCGCTCTCTGTCGCTCTCTGTCGGGCGAAAGTAGCGATGAACCTATTGTGCGTCAATAGGAACAAATGTATTCTTAATACGAACAGTCGATATCGATCCAGCGACCTCTTGAATGCTGCAGGCCTCCCGGAGACCAGTCCGTATCCGGATTCTGTAGCCCGCCTCAGCGTGGGAGCCGGCCGAGCGACAACCACGCTACGTTGGAAGGGTGATCACACCGTGGGATGCTTCTCCAGTCCCATGCTCTGTGGTGCGGTATTAAAAGCGAGCGGAGGCGAAGCGAGCCGTGTGCCGTACGAGACAAGCCCTTCGAACATTGGCTAGGAGAGATGCCGCCCTGGCAGGGCAGGCGCGTCACAAGCCCCGTAAGGGGGGGATACCATGGTATATGTGTTAGATCGACGTAAGAATCCAATGATGCCATGTACAGAAAAGCGGGCTCGTCTCCTACTTGGCCGCAACCGCGCGGTGATTCATCGCATGGTTCCGTTCACAATTCGTTTGAAGGACCGAGCTATCGAGACGTCAGAAGTTCAGCCCATCCGGCTAAAGCTGGATCCGGGCACGGAATTTACCGGTGCAGCCGTCGTACGAGATGCGGCTGTCATCGGACTCTATGAAGTACACCACCGCACCGATATCAAGAAGCGACTGGACAAGCGTCGGATTCTTCGCCGCAGCCGAAGGTCTCGCAAGACACGGCATCGTGAGCCTCGCTATCTCAACCGCCGGCCCGCACGATGCTTGGGATGTGGGAAGAACGCCCAGCACGGGAGCAAGGCGTGCCGCCACTGTTTAGTGGGAGAGTTCGATTCCTTATGGAGAGTGGAAGCGTTGCCGCCATCCCTTCGTGCGCTTGTAGATCAACAGATGCAGTGGGTGAAGGGTATGCGGAAGCATCTTCCCGTTTCTTCTATTTCCGTCGAGGTTGCCAAATTTGATACCCGAACTATGAAAGAGGCGGCCAGTGCCGGATATAGCCCTGCGACGCGTGGCGGGCATGCGATTCGGGAGTACTTGCTCAATGTCTTTGATCGTACGTGCGTCTACTGCCAAGGACATTCAGGCGACCCAATCCTCAACATTGACCATGTGATACCGGTTCACCCGAATCGGGGGCCGCGCGGATCCAATCGGCTGAGCAACTTAGTTGTGGCGTGCGTTCAGTGCAACAAGGCAAAGGGGAATCGCCAGCCTCTAGTTTGGGTAACCCAACTCAAGACGTCCGGTCGGTTTCTCGACGCCATTCGCGCGCTCAACGTCACCCGTGTGATGGCACACGTCGAGCGACCGTTGCACAATGCTACAGCCATGAACATGACACGCTTACGTCTACTGCAGGAATTGCGAGCAACGGGACTGGAGGTTGAAGTAGGCTGCGGTGCAGACACGAAGTTTAACCGGGTGCACCTCCTGTGTCTCCCGAAAACCCATTACTACGACGCTGTAGCGGTTGGCAATACGCCTATAGAACGGATTTGCACCAATGTGGTGGAGCTGCATTCTGCAGTGGGTCGCGGGAATCGGCAGATTGCAGGGGTCGATCGCCACGGATTTCCGTGGCGTTGGCGGAGGCGCAAAAAGCAATACTTCGGTTTTCAGACCGGCGACCTAGTACAGGTCGACCTTGTGGCGGGGAAATACCAAGGGCGATGGCGCGGGAGAATCGCGGTGCGCGCATCCGGATCATTTGACTTAAAAGACGAGCTTGGCCACCGTCTGTGTCCCTGTTCCTACAGGCACTGCCGTCTGCTGCAACGCGGCAGTGGGTGGGACTATGCTGTTAGGCCGGCTAAACCAAAAAAATAACCCGTTTAAGGAATTAAACGGGTTTGAAATGGTGGGCACGACAGGACTCGAACCTGTGACCCCCAGAATGTGGGTCTGGTGCTCTACCAACTGAGCTACGCGCCCATTTCACTTGCGAATAAAAATTATAGGGTCCAGTGATGTCGTTGTCAAGAGCGGTTGGTGGGCCCAGCAGGATTCGAACCTACGACCAACCGGTTATGAGCCGGCAGCTCTACCGCTGAGCTATGGGCCCCAGCAAAAGCTGTGCTGACAATAAAATGGCTCCTCGAGCAGGACTCGAACCTGCAACCACCCGGTTAACAGCCGGGTGCTCTACCAATTGAGCTATCGAGGAGTGTCACCGACAACCGCAAGTATAGCATGCGTCGTCGAAGGTCGTCAAGGCATTTGGCAGAAGTCGAAGGAGGCCAAATTCCCTTATTTCATGCGCCTTTGCGAAATTTTGGGGTGCCATTGGGATGGCGGAGGAATAAACCGGTAATCTGTCGAAGTCTGGCTTTGGGAGGCAGGCGGACATGGCCGGACTGATGAAGGTTATCACAGGTGAAATGTTTTCGGGGAAATCACAGGAGTTGGCGCGTCTTGTCTTGGAAAGTCTTGGACAAGGGCATCAGGTACAGGTGTTTTACCCTTCTAGCGCGACACGGGGCAGCGATCGCGATCTGGAACGGCGTCTTCCGCCGCATCCCCGCTTAAGCGTCTCGTCGGTCTCCCCGGGTACGCCTGGGGCCATGGCGGACCTCACCCCAGCGAGTGCGGATGTAGTCGCCGTCGACGAAGCACAATTTTTTTCCAAAGAGCTTGTGAATGTGGCGAAGGCGTGGCGGAGAGAGGGCAAGCTGGTGTTGATCGGCGGGTTAGACCAGGATTATTTGGAGAATCCTTTCGGATACATGGGCGACTTGATGTGCATCGCCAACGAGGTTGTGAAATTTCATGCCTTTTGTGCCGCGTGTCAGTCTGCGGATGCCTTCGTCTCCCACCGCGTTAGTTCGGAAACCGGCCAGGTGGTGGTCGGCGAAAGCAACTACGTTCCACTTTGCCAAGACTGCTATCTGTCGGCACTCGAGGTCCGGGAGGTTCCTGTATTCGTCGATTAGAACCCCGTTTAGCGATGCTCCGGGAATGGAGCCATCCATATGTTTGCATCGCCGACATTGGTGCTCACCACGGACGCTTGGCGCGTGCGTTGGCGGAGGACGGCCATGACGTGGTAGCGACCGAACTATCTTCCGGCGGATTTCAAGAGTTGGCCGCACACCTGGCGGAGACACCTGTGGCCGTGCGGCAAGGTGATGGATTGGAACCGCTTTTGGACGCGCCGCTGGACTTGGTCGTCATTTCCGGAATGGGCTCAGACACGATGCTGGAGATATTGGCGAACCGGCATCGACTGGCTAGCCGGCCTCATTTTGCCCTCCAGCCCGTTCAAGGATTGTTTCGGTTGCACCGTGCCATCGCCGTCCAAGGATGGCCCATTCTTAAGGCAGACTTAGTGAAGTATCGTCGGCGGTATTATCCCCTCTGGCTTGTGGATGCATACAAAGAGCGGCCGCAGGCGCTGCCGGAGGCCGCCCTATTTTTGCCGCAGGAATTTCGATCCTCGGCCCATTATGGGGACTGGTTGAAAGACGAGACATCGCGCCGCCAGGTTCAGCGGCCGACAGATCGGTCCCAACAGGAGATGGCTTGGCTAAAAAGCGAACTAAGACACCTCGAACCATAAACCAGAAAGCGGCGATGGAATGGCGGAAGAATACCGCGTTTATACAGACGGAGCATGTCAGAACAATCAAGCGCCAGGTGGACAGCCGGGCGGTTGGGCCTGCGTATTTGTCGACGGGCCGAGCTATTCCGGCTTTGATCCGAAAACCACCAACAATCGGATGGAGATGACGGCCGTCATCGAAGCTTTACGGCATACACCGGATGGTGCGCGCGTCAAAATACATAGTGACTCGGCTTATGTGATTAATGCGTTTCAGCAAAATTGGTTTGCTGGTTGGGAACGGCGCGGTTGGAAAAACGCTAAAGGTCAACCCGTGGAAAACCAAGATTTGTGGCGGACACTGCGCCAGTTGGCCATGGCACGGCACGTGGAATGGATTAAAGTGCGCGGCCACGCAGGCGATGTGTATAACGAAGCGGCCGATCGATTGGCGGTTGATGCAATCCGCGGGCAAAAACGCTAAGAGAGACGGAATTTGGTTGTCGCATTTCGCTGGCGGCATGATATAATCGGAGTCCGACATGCGAGTTGGCTAGACGATCGCGGGCAACAGTCCGAAAGGCGTTGTCTGAGGAAAGTCCGAGCTGCATAGAGCAGGGTGCTGGATAACGTCCAGTGGGGGCGACCCTAAGGAAAGTGCCACAGAAAACAAACCGCCCTGCGTCAGCGGGGTAAGGATGAAACGGTGCGGTAAGAGCGCACCAG
>JAJZBJ010000066.1 GCA_021798975.1 Bacillota bacterium
ACTCAACGTTTAACGTTGACTGTGTTACTGTGTTGCGTTCGTTTCATGTGGCATGATGATATAGTTTTCAAGGACCGGCACTGTCTTGCGACAGCTTTGTTATATTATCACCGTGCTCGGACACTTTCAAACCCGACGCGTGGCCAAAAATGCGTATTCTTGCCGTATTGGCCGCGAAAAATGTCGTTTTGCTTCGATTTGCTACCCAATATCCGGGTATTTCTCGGCGGTTTCAAACGGCCGCACGGCTATATAATGAAGACAAATGACACACCAACAGCAGCCCGACGCCACGATCACTTTAACTCCCCAACGAAACCGCGGAATCCTTATGGTGCTAACCAGCGGCATCCTCTGGGGATTGTCCGGCACCGCGTCACAAGTCCTGTTTCAACAGCAGCACTTTGTGAGCGCGTGGCTGGTCGTGATTCGCATGATTTTTGCCGGACTGGTACTGGTGCTTTGGGGAATTCTGAAGAAAGAACCTCTCGGCGCCCTCATGCGAGACCGCAAAATGCGCCTGCGCCTTGTCGTTTTCGCCATTTTTGCCTTGGCCGGCGTGCAATATACGTATTTTAAGGCCATCGCGGATGGCAACGCCGCATCCGCGACGCTGCTGCAATATCTCGGCCCGCCCATGATTGTCGGTTTTTTGGCTATCCGGTCGCGCCGCTGGCCGTCTAAGGCAGCATTCGCCGCCTTGCTGTTAGCCACGATGGGGACGGCCCTTTTGGTGACGGGCGGACATTTTTCCCAATTGCAGGTGCCGCTGCCGGCAGTCTTTTGGGGGCTTCTGTCAGCTGGTTGTCTCGCCTTCAATACGCTCTATCCCATCCCGCTTATCGAGCGTTACGGTTCGTTAGCCGTCGTAGGCCCTAGCATGTTGATTGGCGGCGTGGCCTCCATCGGAATCGGCCCCGTCTGGCGCCTGCCCTTAGGCAGTTGGACCTGGTCGTCTTGGCTTTTGGTCGGGTTCGTGGTCGTTCTCGGCACTCTTGCAGCCTTTACCCTGTACTTGGCGAGCCTCCGCCACATCACCCCGTCCGAAGCGGGCTTGTTGGCCACCATTGAACCAGTCGCCGCGGTACTGGCATCCATGGCCTTCTTGTCGGTGCACCTAGACGGCATGGCGTTGCTGGGCGGAGCCGCCATTGTCGCCGCTATCATCCAACTAAGCCGCGGCTCTCGCCAGCCGCTTCATACGACACCGCTCGCGCCGCCGGAATCCTGACGCCCGTAGAAAACGGCGGCCGGTCCGACCGCCGTTCCCTGCCGGCCTCATCTGTTACTCGGGAGACGCGGGAGGCATAACCGAAATCCCCGCATCCAAACTGTTGCCGCCGTCTACGGTTAAATACTGCCCGGTGATATAGGCCGCAGCGGGACTGGCCAAAAAGGCGGCTGCCATGACGATGTCCCACGGTCGGCCCAAACGTCCCAATGGGATTGCCTGCGCGGTGCGTCCCACTACGTGGGGATCGCCGGTCTGTACCATTTCCGCCTCGAAACCAGGCGTGACGATAAGGCCGGGGCCGATGGCGTTCATGCGAATGCCCCACGGCCCCCACTCGCGGGCCGCGGAGCGCATAAATCCCAACACGCCGGCCCGGGCCGCCACAGTGTGTGCAACCCCCGGAATGCCCCGCTCCAAAGAACTGACCACGACATTGACGATGGACCCGCCCCCCGCCGCCCTCATATACCGCGCGGCCGCCTGGGAGACATAAATGGTCCCATACAGATTAGTCCGCACCACGGCGTCCAAGCCCCGCGGCGAGATGTCCAATGCCGGACTGGGAAACTGCCCGCCGGCATTGTTGATCGCCACGTCGAGGCGGCCCCAGGTATCGTGGACTCGGTCGATATAGGTGCCAACAGCCTCCGCATCCCGGATGTCGACGGCCTCGGCCATCACCGAGATATCCTGCGCTTCCAGCTTGGCACATGCGTCCTGCAGCACGTCGGCCCGCCGTCCTAAAATAGCGACCCGGGCACCGTGCCGGCCAAAGTATTCAGCGATGGCAAATCCTAGGCCGGTACCGCCGCCCGTCACCACCGCCACTTGGCCTTGGAACAGGTCGGGATGAAAAATATCGGGCCTCTCCATCGCTATTGTTCCGGGTGGGTCATACGCTCCAGGTCCAAGGCTTCGGTGAGCTTGTTCTCATCCAACAGCCCCTGCTCGCGCACCACGTCGCGGACCGTCTTGCCTTCCGCATACGCCGTCTTGGCGACTACCGCGGCGCGGTCATACCCGATGTAGGGGTTCAGCGCAGTCGCGATGGCCGTACTCAATTCTACGTAACCCGTCACGCGGTCCCGATCGGCTTCCAGCCCTTCGAGCGCCTGCCGAGTGAAGGCGTCCAACCCTGTCGCCATAATGTTAATCTCGTGCAACACGTTAAATGCCACGACCGGCATCATGACGTTCAGTTCCAATTGCGCGCCGCCAACGGCAGCCTGAACGGTGGCATCGCAACCCAACGCCTGATAACAGATCATGTTCATCATCTCGGCCATCACCGGATTTACCTTGCCAGGCATGATGGAGGATCCGGGCTGAACTGCGGGCAGCTTAAGCTCGGCCAACCCCGTCCGCGGGCCAGAACTCAACAGGCGGATGTCGTTGGCGATCTTCCCGACCGCTGTGGCCAATCCCCGTACCGCTCCCGACACCTCCAGTACGGCATCCATGTTTTGGATGAAGGTAAACATGTTGTCAGGCAGACGGAATGAGAGCCCGGTCTTTTGCGCCACCGCCTGAACTGCCCGCGTCTTATACTCCGGATGGGCGTTAATCCCAGTCCCCACCGCGTTCCCGCCAAGCCCGATCGCATACAGTTTGGTAACGGCACTCTCTAAGGTGGCATGCCAGTAGCGCAGTGCCCCGGCCCAACCGCCAACCTCCTGTCCCAGGCGCATCGGCACGGCATCCTGCAGGTGCGTACGGCCGGACTTCACAATCGGCATCCATTCGTCAGCCTTCTTTTGAAGAACCTCTTCAGCCCGCTTGACGGACGGCATCAGATCATGGATGACAGCCTCGGCCGCTGCGATATGTATGGCGACATGAATCGTGTCATTGGTGGACTGGGCCATATTGACCTGGTCATTGGGGTGAACCAGGGACACGTCTCCACGGTGCCCGCCGAGAATTTCTTGGGCCCGATTCGCAATCACCTCGTTGGCATTCATGTTCTGAGACGTGCCGGCCCCCGCTTGATAGACGTCCACCACAAACTGCTCGTCCCACCGACCCTCGATCACCTCATCGGCGGCCTGCATGATGGCCTTTTGCACTTCGGTCTTCAGTTCGCCAACGTCCCCGTTGGCACGGGCGGCAGCCCACTTAATAATCCCCTGGGCGCGAATAAAGCGCCGCGGCAAACGGAGCCCGCTAATGGGAAAGTTTGCGATAGCCCGCTGGGTCTGGGGTCCCCACAACGCTTCCTCCGGGACTCGTACCTCACCCAGCGAGTCCTTACTGACACGAAACTTCTGCTCCATGATGGCGAGTCAACTCCTTCGATGAAATCCTGCGCCCTTATTGTACACCGCAAAATGCGTCCGGCGGCGGGATTCGCTCCCGCCGCCGGATGGTTCGACGGCTCGATTAGATGTGCAAGCCGACCAGCACCAAACTGCCGACGCCCAGAATCATCGAAATCACGGCGAAGACCCTTAACCGATGGTGCTCGAAGTACCGCATCAGAAACCGGGTCGAGAGCCATGCTGCTACCGCTGCCACTAGACCGCCGACTACCGCCGGTCCCATCAAGCCGTGGGTGCCCCCATGCAGCTTGGGTACTTCCACGAGCGCCGCAGCCAGAATGATCGGCGTAGCCATTAAGAAGCTAAACCGTGCCGCATCGCGATATGAGAGGCCAAATCCCAGGGCGCCCGTCATGGTGCTGCCGGATCGGGACAAGCCCGGGATTAAGGCTAAAATCTGAAAGAGTCCAATTCGAAAAGCCTGTCCGGCATTAAGGTCCCGAATGTCGCGCGGCTTAGCTCGGCGCCGGCCCAGACGGTCTCCCCATAGCATGATAAACCCATTGACCACGAGAAACACGGCCGCCCACGTGGCATCGCCAAACAGATGGGACAGAGGCTTCTTCAGAGCTAATCCGACAATGCCGGCCGGGATGCTGGCCACCAATACCATCCACAGGAGCCGCCCTTCCGGGGTGCGTCGACCTCGAAGCCACAGGATGAGTCCGCGGATAAGGCGGTACCAATCGCCGATGAAATACAGAAACAGGGCCAAGCCGGTGCCTAGGTGGAGCGCCACCAAAAACGGCAAGTACCGGGACCCAGTGGTCGGCACGGCAAGGTGGGTCACATGCGGCAAAATGACCAAAATACCCAAACTGGAGAGCGGAAACAGCTCCGCAATCCCTTGGATCAAACCTAAAAGTGCAGCGGTGCTTAACGCCATTTTTCGACCCCCCTTGTCAAACTGGCTGGATCGTATCATGGCCATATGGACGTCCTGTTAATCTTCGAAGAAGGTTTGATTAAGAATTTATCCCCAACAGACGAAGGCCGCCCTTCCGGACGGCCCCGACAACTAGTGCGCAGATTCCAATCCGTGCTGAGAGAGCGCCTCTTTAAGCAACGTACGGACCACTTCCGAGGGCGGAATTTTTGTTTCGCGCGCGATGCGCTGGACCGCCCGAATCTGCCAAGTATAGAGATAATAGTCCGCTCGCTTCTGATCCGTTGGCCGCTTTTGCATCGTCGTCCCCTCCCTTTACCCTTAATAACGCGGGTTTCGGAGGAAGGTTACGACCTCATCTTAAAAACTGGCTGAAAGACAAGTGGCGGGCCTCACGGTTGGCGGGGTCCATGACGCAAATCCCATGGCCCGGTATCACGGCCCCTACGATCCCAGCCCTTGCGCCAAATTCGCCACACTTTCCATGATCCATTCCAGCACCGGCCCCGTTTCCACGTCGACCGCCACCTGGACAGGGCCCCGGTCCGGAATACGCGCCGGCACACGCACCACAGTGCCCCGCCATTGGCCGTCCGCTCGAACGGACAGCGTCATGGGCTCCCACGTAAACCATTCCGGGTGGGCGTAGGCGGCTACCGCAACCGCATCGTGGACCGCCAAACCGGTTGTCTCCGCTTCTCCATGGCGCCCATACCACCCAAGAGCATCTGCCAACAGCCGTCCCACAGCGCCCCAGCCGGCGAGCCGGTGGACGTCGCTCCATGGCATGCGGGCCTTCCACGTCACATCCAAGCCAACCATGGATACCGGCACGGGGGCCGCCAACACCACATCGGCCGCTTCTGGATCCACATAAAAGTTGAATTCGGCTGTTGGCGTCACATTGCCCCCCTCAATGGCTCCCCCCATCACCGTGATGCCGGTCAGTGGCTTGGCGGCGTCCGGCAGGCACCACAGTAGTTTGGCCACATTAGTCATTGGCCCTGTCGCGATCAAATGAACCGGTTCGGACTCCCGCGCCCACAACGCCGGCCAGGCTTGCCAGGGAGCCTCCTTCAGAGCCTGGCCCGAGGCCGGCTCCGCAAATTCCCGCGCCCCCATGCCATGCGGGCCGTGGATTTCCGGTGCGGTATGCAGAGAAAAATGAAGCGGACTGCGACTGCCGGGCCATACCGGCACCTCCTGCCGGCCGGCCAATTGCAGCAATTGACGCCCATTCTCAAAAGTGCGGTCAAGCTCCACATTCCCGGCGACGGTTGCTAGACCGCGGACGTCTAAACGCGCCAGGGCAGCATAAAGCGCCAAGGCATCATCAATTCCGGGATCCATGTCTAGATAAACTGGGCTCAGTTTATGACTGCGGCTGACTTTGACGCACCTCCTCCCATGTGGCGAAGGATGGTTGCGCACCATGTTTGGTCGTCGACACGGCCGCGGCGTGGTTGGCCACCCGGATGGCATCCGCCAGCGGATCGCCGGCGTCCAGTCGTGCCGCTAAGGCGCCCGCAAAGGCGTCGCCAGCGCCCACGGCATCAACCGATTCAACCTGTTCTCCGGGCAGGTAAAACAGTCCTCGACCCGTGGCCCACACCACCCCATTTTCACCGAGTTTCACGATGCCCACCTCAGCGCCCCGGCTGGTCAACTGCCGCGCGGCCGCCTTAGCCGAACGCACATCCGTGATTTCAGACCCTAAAATAGTCTCCGCCTCAAACTGGTTGGGCATGATCACGTCGACGCGGAAAAATGATTTCGGCAATCGTTCCGAAGCGGGCGCCGGATCCAGCAGCACCCGAGCTTGTATCTTTCTGGCGATGCTGATAGCCTCTTCGACCACATCGAACGGAATTTCCAGTTGCAGTACCAAGAGATCTTTAGGCGACAGCACGGCCGTCAAATCAGCCAGCACATCCTGCCCAACGGCGCGATTGGCCCCAGGCACCACGGTAATCGCATTTTGCCCGGATTCCTCCACCACGATCATGGCCAGCCCGGTCGGCTGCTCCCGGCTGACGCCGATGCGGCTCAAGTCGACCCCGTCTTGTCTCAAGTACTTGAGCGCCTGCATCGCAAACGCATCCTCGCCAATCATGCCGAGCATAGTGGTGGCGGCTCCCATGCGTCGAGCGGCCAACGCTTGGTTTGCGCCTTTGCCGCCCGGACTGGTGGTCATGGTATCGGCGAGCCCGGTTTCCCCCGCTTTGGGGACACGCTTAATGCGGGCGATGAGATCTAAATTAATGCTGCCCAGTACGACAACACCCACGTCGGCACCCCCTCTGTACATGTCTAACCCTTCGCGATGCTTGGGTAGATTTCCTCTTCAGGGAAACCCTCGCGTGGAATCGGCATTCCATGCCCAAAACGCGCTATATTGTAAAGCAGAAAGGAGGCGGTTCCATGACGGTTGCAGCCTTGGCAGCCGGGTTACCGGGTACGTACAGCATCTTCGCCAAGAACCTCGTCACCGGCCGCACGGTCCAATACCGCGAACACGAAACGATTCCCTCGGCCAGCCTCATTAAAGTGCCCATAATGGCGGAGATTTTTCGACGGGTTGAAGAGGAGCATCTCAATCTAGACGACACTTTGGTCATGCAAAAGGAAGATCAGGTACCAGGATCGGGCGTGCTAATGGACCTAACGCCTGGTTTGGCTCTGTCAATCCGGGATCTCACCATGCTGATGATTACGGTCTCAGACAATACCGCAACCAATCTCCTGATTGACTTCACCGGGGTGGACGCGGTCAATGCCCTGATGCGGCGGCTGGGCCTTCACCATACCGTTCTCGAGCGCAGGCTGGAACGCGTACCGGTTATCCGAGATCAGATCAACCGGACCACCGCCTACGACATGTCCCGCATAATGGAACTGCTGGCCACGGGTCAGCTTATCTCGGTCGATGTCTCGCGACGCATGGTCGACATCTTGTCGAGGTGCCAGGGTCCGCTCTCCATCGCTCCGCCCGATCCGGGCACGCCCTTCATCGGCGGACTTCCGGCCCTCAAGGCCGCCCATAAGACGGGAAGCTTAGATATGGCCCGCCACGACAGCGGCATTATCTACACCGCCCGCCACACCATCGTTTCGACCATCATGAGCCAAGGGGCGCCGGCCGATCGTCTGCTGCCAGCCGTCGGACGCTTGGGACGCGCGGTGCTAAAGGAATTGCGGCGCGATTCCTAACCGGAGGCCCATGGTCCTCTGCTACACTAAAAGGCGCAGCATACTCGGCATTAAAGAAGGCATTTAAAGCGTGGGGCGATTAAGCCGTCGGCTGGACCCCGACATACCGCAGTCATTCTATGTGCTCATGGGCGGGCGATTTGTCAACTTGGTAGGCAACTCCCTGGTGTTCCCCTTCATGACCATCTATTTAGCCGCGCGCCTGCATGCCCCTATGCCAGTGGTCGGATTGGTCATGACGGTCTACGGCCTCGCGCAGGTGTCCGCTCAGTTGGTGGGTGGCATTCTCAGCGACACCTGGGGTCGGCGGAAGGTAATGATTTTGTCCCTCACCGTTGGCCCGCTGTTTACTGTCGCGGTAGGCTTGGCGCATAACACCTGGCTCTTGCTGTTGGCCTTGGTTCTGATGGGGATGACAGTGCCCTTGTTCCAGCCCGCCTCCATGGCGATGGTGGGCGACCTGGTGCCATCGGCGAAGCTCTCCCAGGCCTATAGCCTTATGCGGATGGCCTCTAATGCCGGCATTATTATCGGCCCCATGATTGGCGGCTTTTTAGCCGATCGATCATTCTTTCTAATCTTCTTCTTTGATGCGCTCTCCATGCTGTCTTACCTGGGCCTCATCCTCTTTTTCATCCAGGACGCCGCCCGGGCGCCCTTACAGCCCCGTACTGGCACTCCATCCGGGATCCGCAGCATCACCCAGGACCGTGCATTCGTGTGGTTCGCGACCTTTTGGGGCCTGACCGGCATGGTGTACACCCAGCTCTACCAGGTGGTCCCGCTATACCTGCATCTAGACCTGCACGATCCCGCCAGCAGGTTCGGGTACCTGGCGGCGGAAAACGCCGTCCTCGTGCTGACGTTGCAGTGGCCCATCACCCGCCTTACCCGTCACGCGTCGCCAACCCGGCTAATGGCGCTGGGAAGCCTCTTTTATGGCTTGGGGTTTCTCGTCATGACGCTAAGCACCCACATGCTCGGCTTCGGGATGGCGGTCCTGGTCATCACCATCGGGGAAAACATTATCAATCCTGCCGCCTCCACGTGGGTGGCGCGGAGATCTCCCGAGCACTTGCGCGGTCGGTATATGGGGCTGTTCGGGTTGGCCAACCGCACCGGGTCCGCACTCGGCCCGACGCTTGGCGGCAGTCTCTTGACCATGGGAGCACCCGTCTGGCTTTATACGACGGCTGCCGGAGGCGGTTTGGTGTCCGGGTCATTCTGGCAGTTCGCACGCTGGGAAAAGGCGGCGGAGGAAGCGCCGCCTACGGAAGATTCCCTGGTAACTTGATCTGGCCGCCGGCACCGGAGCTCAGGGGCACGACATCAACCACCGCCTCGAGATTGAGCGGACCGTAAATGTGAGGAAACGTCTGGCCTAGATTATCCAGATCCTCTTCGCGCCATGGAGCGGCCAGGCGCTCCTCGGCGATGCACAGGATAACCAGCTCCATTTGACCCGCATAAAAGCGTTCGACAACCCAAAGAATTTGCTCACGCCGGCAATTGTGGATATACCCGTCGATCCCTAAACTCTCGGGCGTGAAGCGTCCCTGTTCTCGGGCCGTTCGCCACTCTTCCTGGGTCGCCACGTGATAGAACATCCGCACTCCTCCTTGCGCTACTCCTCCAGCGGCGGTCTCCGGAACCCCTCGCCCACCACCTCGTGCACGTTGGCCACCACCACAAACGCATCGGGGTCCACCTCGTAGATGAGCGATTTGAGGCGCGTCACCTCGGACCGCAGCACGACCACGTAGAGCATGGACCGAGCCTCCCCGGTGTAGGCGCCGTGACCGCCTATGCGCGTCACACCCCGTCCCGCCTCCACCAGAATGCGCTGGCTAACCGCGTCCGGCTTCTCCGTGACAATCGTAAAGGCGCGCGCGAACGCTGTGCCTTCCTGTACCAAATCAATAGCGCGCGCCGAGATAAAGAGGGCGATAAGCGAATACATCGCCTTCGTAGCATCGAACGTGACGCCGAATCCCGCAATGACGAAGAAATCGATCGCCATCATGGCCTGTCCCATACTGACCGGCAAAATGTGAGACGCAAATCGGGCCACGACATCCGTGCCGCCCGTGGTGCCTCGAGCCCGGAAGACCAGTCCCAGCCCCACACCCGACAAGATACCGCCATAAATCGTGGCTAAGAGGATGTTATGCGACAAGGCTCCCATGTGCAGCACACCGACCCATACGGACAGCAACAGGGTGCCGACAATGGTTCTAAGCCCCACCCGGCCGCCCCATAAACGGTGGCTGAGCCACAACAATGGCAAGTTGAATACCGCCAGCGTCAACCAAATCGGAACGTGCAACAGGTATTGCAGGATGATGCCGATACCCGACACACCGCCGTCGGCGATGTGGTTAGGGGCATAAAAGCCGTTGATGCCGACAGCGGTAATCCCTGTCCCAACGGCAATCTGCAGATATTCAAGGGCTTGCCTTCGTGTGATTCGCATGGGCGCCTCCGGCTAGTTTCCGACCGTCACCGCTAATTGGTGCTGTTCCAGCTGCACTTTTTGAATCGTCAGAGCCATGGGCAGCTTCATGGTCGAAAGATTGAGCAACTGAATGTCGGTTAAAACCGGAAGCTGAAGCCCGTCAATATTGGTCGGATGAAAAATCAGCTGGCGGTGGTCGGACGACTCCACCAGCGGGCCGCTGGTGTCTAGCGGCACATAGCTTTGTCCGAGTAGAATGCGTCCCTTCAACTGCACCCCCGTCGGAGAAATGACCACCCGCGGGTTGGACAGCGTGCCCTTTTTGGCCAGAAACGCCGACAAGGCACTGTCTCGCAATACGATCCGCAGCGTCAGGCGTCCGGGCTCTTTGACCACGAGATGCCCCTTCTCCAGCGGGCCGAGCGCCACTCCGCCATTCTGCCAGTTCAACGTCAGCTGCTGGATGACTAAGGATCCCAACTCCGCCTCGCGCGCATTGACGTAGATGTCCTGAAAGCGCCCGCTGGCCATCTCCCAGAACGGCACAGCGCTCACGGCCACGCTGGGTTTGGGACCATGGTCATAGTGAGCCAGTTCCCGCGCCAGCAAACCGCCGGCCCAGCGCGGGGCGAACCACTGCAACAGGCCAATGACCAGGACGAGCACCACCAGCCCTTGAATGGCTCGGCTCACGAATCGGCCTCCTCGGGCATCAACGAGCCCCGGGCCTCCCCTTGCAGGTAGGCCTCGATGAACCCATCGATGTCCCCATCCATCACCGCCTGCACATTGCCCATCTCAAACCGGGTCCGGTGATCGCGGACAATCGTATAGGGCTGGAAAACGTAGGAGCGGATCTGCGATCCCCATCCGATGTCAGTTTGGATACCCCTCACCTCGGCCATCTTTTGCTCCCACTCGCGTTCCTTGAGTTCGGCCAGTTTACCGCGCAGCATCTTCATGGCGGTTTCCCGGTTGGAGTGCTGCGAGCGCTCGGACTGACAGGCCACCACAATGCCGGTCGGTAAATGCGTTAACCGCACCGCGGACTCGGTCTTGTTAATATGCTGTCCGCCGGCCCCTGATGCCCGAAAGGTATCGACGCGGAGATCCTCGGGGCGAATCTCGATGGTGTCGTCCTCTTGCTCAATGTCCGGGATCACCTCCACCGAGGCAAACGAGGTGTGGCGGCGTCCTGAAGCGTCAAACGGCGAGATGCGGACCAGGCGATGCACGCCCCGCTCGGCCCGAAGAAAACCAAAGGCATTTTCGCCCCGCACTTCTACGGACACACTTTTCAGCCCCGCCTCTTCGCCCGGCAGCTGATCGATCAGCCGGGTGCTAAACCCGCGGCTTTCGGCCCAACGGAGGTACATGCGGAGTAGCATTTCAGCCCAGTCCTGCGCTTCGGTGCCGCCGGCCCCGGCATGCAGGGTCAAGAGCGCCGACTCTCGGTCATACGGCCCTTGCAAAATCAGGGTCAGTTCCAGCGCGCGCAGCTCTTTCAGCATCGACTCCGAGTCGCGATCCAAGCTTTTGAGGAGGTCCTGGTCGCCCTCCTGGATGGCAAGCTGCACCAAGTCGGCCCACTCGCCAACCGCCGACGCCAGGCGCTGATAGGCCTCCAGCGGCCCGGTGACAACGCGAAGCTGCTTGGTGATGCGCTCAGCGCGAGCCGGCTCCGCCCAGAAGTCCGGCTCGGACATGAGCTTTTCGAGATGTTCCTTTTCTATCTTCCGGTTGTCGGGGTCAAAGAGACCCCCTTATGCGGGTAATCAAGCCGGACATGGACTCCCGGCGCTCGGTCAAATCGTCTTGCAGCATGCTGGACTCTCCTCCAAGTTACGCGTCGGTTTTGTTGCGGCCGCCGGCAATGACTTGAAACGGATGCGGCTGCTGCGGCATCTCTTCGATCAGTTCAGGGCCGGGTTGGAACGCTTCTTCCGGAGCCACCTGCAAGTGGAACAGAATCCGAATGACCTCCTCACGGATGGCGCCAACCATGTTCTGATACATGTCATAGGCCTCGGTCTTGTATTCCACCAAGGGGTCGCGCTGGCCGTAGGCCCGGAGACCGACGCCTTCACGCAAGTTGTCCATGGCGTCCAAGTGCTCCATCCACTTCGAGTCAACCACCCGAAGCATCACCATGCGCTCAAGTTCCCGCATGCTGTCCGCGCCGATCTCGGCCTCCTTGGCCTCGTACAAACGGGTCCCATGGCTCATCAGGGTTTCGACCAGTTCCTCGTGGCTCATCCCCTCGATTTCCTCTAAGGGCACCGTGTGGGGCGGTAGGAAGACTTCCGCCAGACTCGACAGGAGAATCTCCAGATCCCATTCCTCCCGATGCAACTGGGCTGGACAGTGGACCGTCACCGCATCCTCCACCACGCCTTCCAGCATGTGCATGACATCTTCCTTCAAGTCTTCCTTGGTCAGTAGGTCACGGCGCTGCTTGTAGACGACCTCCCGCTGCAAGTTCATCACGTCATCGTATTGCAGGACATGCTTGCGAGCATCGAAATTGCGGCCCTCGACCTTCTTTTGGGCAGATTCGATGGCACGGGTCAACGTGGGGCTCTCAATGGGTTCATCCTCTTCCACGCCCAGACGATCCATCAGGCTGGATAGGGTCGGAGCGGCAAAGAGGCGGAGAAAGTCATCCTCCAGCGAGAGATAGAAGCGCGAGGATCCCGGGTCGCCTTGACGCCCCGACCGCCCTCGCAACTGGTTGTCGATCCGCCGCGATTCGTGGCGCTCCGTACCGATGATGTGCAAGCCGCCCATCTCCGATACACCATCCCCCAGCTTGATGTCGGTACCACGGCCCGCCATGTTGGTCGCGATCGTAATGGTGCCCGGCTCACCGGCATGGGCGATAATCTCGGCCTCCTGCTCGTGGAATTTGGCGTTCAACACGTTGTGCGGAATCGTCTTTTCCTTGAGCATGTGCGACAGAAGCTCTGACTTTTCAATGGAGACGGTACCGACTAGCACAGGCCGTGTGGTCTTGTACATCTCCTCAATTTCCCGCACCACGGCGCGAAATTTGGCTGCTTCAGTCTTGTACACCATATCAGGGAAGTCTTTCCGGACCATGGGGCGGTGTGTCGGCACCACGATAACGTCGAGCCCGTAAATCTTCCGAAACTCTTCTTCCTCCGTAGCCGCGGTACCAGTCATGCCCGACAGCTTTTCGTACATCCGGAAGTAGTTCTGAAACGTAATGGTCGCCAGCGTCTGCGTCTCATCCTCAATCTTGACGCCTTCCTTGGCTTCGATGGCCTGATGCAAACCGTCTGAGTACCGGCGGCCGAACATGAGGCGGCCCGTGAATTCGTCCACGATAATGACCTCGTCGTCCTTCACGACGTAGTCTCGGTCCCGCTTCATCAAAGCTTTGGCCCGCAGGGCTCCATTCAAATAGTGGGCGTAGTCCATATGGGCATCGTCATACAGGTTGGGCACGCCCAGCATGCGCTCCACCTTGGCCACGCCCGCCTCTGTGGGCGCCACCGCCTTCAATTTTTCATCGACGGTATAATCGCGCTCTTCTTTCAGGTTCTTGGCGATCCGCGCAAACGTATAGTACAAGTCCGTGGATTTGTCGGCTTGGCCGGAAATAATCAGCGGTGTGCGGGCTTCGTCGATGAGGATACTGTCCACCTCGTCGACGATGGCATAAGACAGACCGCGCTGGACCATCTCGTCCATGGTCATAACCATGTTGTCCCGCAAGTAGTCGAAGCCAAATTCGTTATTGGTGCCGTATGTGATGTCGGCTGCGTATGCCTTGCGGCGATCGACCGGTTCTAAGTCGTGCTGAATCAGCCCGACGGTCAAACCGAGAAACTCGTAGATTTGACCCATCCATTGCGAGTCGCGCCGAGCCAGATAGTCGTTGACCGTCACGACATGCACACCCTGCCCCGGAAGTGCATTCAGATAGGCAGCCAATGTGGCGACCAAGGTCTTACCTTCACCAGTTTTCATTTCGGCGATGCGTCCGTCGTTTAAGACCATACCGCCGACAAGCTGCACGTCAAAGTGGCGCATGCCCAAGACTCTGCGGGACGCTTCGCGCACGACGGCAAACGCCTCGGGCAGCAGATCCTGCAACGAGGTTCCATCTGCTAAGCGTTGACGGAATTCCTCCGTCTTTGCGCGCAACTCGGCATCCGACAACGCCTCGACCGTGGGTTCGAGCCCATTGATGCGGTTCACGATCCCCCGATATCGGCGGACTTCCTTTTCGCTGAATCGATTAACCCAGTTCGACAGCACCTTGAGCATAAATGAAACGTCCTCCAATCAACGGCCAAAAGGAACCTTCTCCAGGTTCCTATACGCTGTAGACCTATTGATTAAGTGTAGCATCCTTGCGGAGGGACATCAACCGCCCCGGCCCCTGCCTATTCCGTGATGTTTTGGCGTTCCAGGTACTCCTGCAGTTCCCGCTCATATTCAGCCTGAATCTCTTCAATGGGAATATTCGGAGTCCGGTCCCATCCATGTCCAGCCCCCTCTTCGGCGGCCAGATTGACCGTCGAGCAAAGCTCGAGGAACTGTTCCACCACGATGGGGTCGAATTGCGTGCCCGCTTCTTCGGCGATTTCCGCCAAAGCCGCATCGTGCCCCATGGCCCGGCGATACGGCCGATCCGAGGTCATGGCATCGTACGCGTCGACAACCGACACAATACGAGTCTCCAAAGGAATTTCTTCCGCACCCAACCCGTCTGGGTAGCCAGTGCCGTCCCAACGTTCATGGTGATGCAAGACCCAGTCTCGAGCGCACCCCGCGATTTGGACTTGCGTCAACATAGAACTGCCCAGCACTGGGTGACGTTGAATGGTAAACGTCTCCCCGATGCTGAGGCGGCCGCGCTTGTTCAAAATGTTGTCGGGAATGGCCATCTTGCCAATGTCGTGCAGCATCCCGGCGTGGCGGACCTGCTCCACCACGTCTTCGGCCAGCTTCATGTGACGCGCCAAAATGGCGCCATAATGACCCACGCGCATCGAATGGCCGAACGTATAGGGATCCTTCGCATCCAACCCCACCAACAGTACACGGATGGTGTGGTTGTACATGTCGTGCACACGTTTGACCAGCACCATCCAAGTGCGGACGGCAATGAGCGGAAGCAGGAAAATTAGTTCCGGCCATGGACCGGATACGCCGTAGACGGCCGCCATTAGGTAACCCACGGGCAACATAACGAAGAAGCTCGGGAGCATCCACTTATAGTAGACCCGCGTGATTTCGTTCAGGGAACGCTCCTGCCGCAGAGCGACAAAAATAACACTGAGACCAAAGTTCAGCAGGAACGCGGCTATCGCAGCCACGACGAGTGGACCACTCATTGTGGCTAGAGTGAGATGCTTCGGATCTCCACCAAGCAATCGGAACAGCTCCGCGGCCGTCCAACCTACCAATCCAAACTGCGCACGGTTAAAGAGGACGGATGGCCACCGAACAAGACCCCGAATTTCCCGGTACGTAAAGGTACACAAAGCACCGATCCAAAAACCGCCGCCGGGTCCTAGAACCACACTGGCGGCGAGTAACACGGGTAGGGTAAGAGACACAGACCCGTTCCCGCGCATCATTTCAATTGCCACAAGGGAACTAACCAGAACGGCGAGGGCAAAAACAGCCACGCTCATGTCCAGGTGAGAAAAGAACGGCAGTTCCGTGATCATGGCAAGGATCGCCATAAACCCACATGCACCCATATACAATTGCAATTTCTTCGGATACATAGGTCCTCCCGCCTTGCTGGCTCTGCTAATTGAATTATCGACCGACGACAATTACTCCACGTGAATGCCGAATCCGCCGTTAACCAAAACGTTCTTAACACCGGCGACGAGGTTCTTCACGAAACCCTTCATTGTTGGCAGCTACTCCGATCGTAACAGCCGACGGGACGACTCGCTC
>JAJZBJ010000067.1 GCA_021798975.1 Bacillota bacterium
GCGATTTTCCTCCCCTGGGAACCGCTCTTCAACGTCAATGCGAAGAACATCCATGGCACCGTGTCCACTTACAACCCCATTGGGGACGTCATCTTCCCCAACTACTGGTGGGTTTCGAAGTAGGATCGCTCGTGATCCCGAGGCGGCCGGACATCCGGCCGCCTCTTCCTATTCCGCGCATGCCTCCCGGTTCCACGGGACGAAAAAAGCACTCCCCACACGCGGCGGGGAGTGCTCCTGGTCACGCGGGCGACTGGCCCTTACTGAACCATGTTCACCAACGTGGTGTCGAGCTGCTGGGAGATCGTAATCACCTTGGAGTTCGCCTGATAGCCCTGCTGGGCGATAATCATGTTGACGAACTCGTTGGCCAAGTTTACGTTCGACCCTTCCAATTCACCCGCGGCCAAACTGCCCAACTGGCCGGTCGAGGCGGTCCCCACCAAAGGATTGCCCGAGTTGGGAGACTGCTGCCAGAGCGTGTTCCCGATGTTCAGCAAGCCGCCTGGGTTGGTGAAGTTGGCCAGCGCCACCTGTCCCAGCACCTTGGTGCCGCCGCTGGAGAAGCTGCCCGTGATGGTGCCGTCCGCGCCGATGGTGTAGTTCTCCAACGTGCCGGCCGGGTTGCCATCCGCCGTGGCCGCGATGCTGGTCGCCATGGCGTAGCCGGTTAGGTTGGCGAAGGCCGACTGGCCCAGTTTCACGGTAAGGTTGGACGAGCCGTCCGTGAGCCCGGTGATGCTAATCGTCCCCGTGCCGGTATAGGTGGGCTGTCCCGTGGTGTTGGAAAACACCACCGATCCCAACGTTCCCTTTTGTACGGCAGGCGCGGTGGCAGACCCGGACGGTGTCGGCGGCTGATAGGTATAACCCACCTGCCATTGGATCCCGGACGCGGTGGCGGTCGGCGACGTGAACGTCAGGTCCACGGGGACCTGGTTGCCCTGGGAGTCATACAAGGTCACGGGAATGGAATCCGCCGTGTCCTGGCTGTTCAGGTTTCCCGACAAGCTCGAAATCTGGGTGCTGGCTTGGGCGGCCTGCGTCTCATTGGGGGTCACGGTAATCGGCACCATGTTGGTGGCCGTCTGCCCCTTGGCCGCGATGGTGGCGGGGCTCCAGCCCATCACCTGGTCGCCTTGCGGATTCACCAGGTTGCCGTTGGCGTCCATGCTGAAGTCACCGGCACGCGAATAGGCCATGCCGCCTGAGGGCGTCTTCAAGATGAAGTAGCCTTGGCCTTGTATGGCCAAGTTGGTGTTGATGCCGGTGGACTGCAAGGTGCCTTCGTTGGTGTTAATCTGCACGCCCGCCACGTTGACAGCTCCACCGGCTGCCTCCTGGACGGGGTTGATGCCGCCCACCGTGGCCGTCGGGGCTGAGGCTCCCGACAAGGTCTGTTGGAGGGCTTGGGCGAAGTTCATGGTGCTGGCCTTGTATCCGACCGTATTGTTGTTCGCGATATTTTCCGAGACCACGCCTAATAACGCGTCGTTGGCGTTAAGGCCCGAGATCGCGGCATACATAGCGCTGGACATACGTAACCTCCTCTATTGGTCCGTGCTTTGCAAGAGACTCCAATGGACCAACGCTGGCTGTCCCCCGTCAGTCGGTCGGGGGGACGAAGCGCCCTCAGAAGAGGTCCCGCCTACCAGGACCAGCGCGTCCACGTGCGAAATGACTTGCATCGGTTGATTCGCGTTCTTGGCTACCGTCGTAATGACGGTATTGCTGCCGGGGGCCACAATGAAGATCCCCGGTTCCATCACAATGGCGGCTTGCTTGGCCCCCGCCGATCGGGCCTGACCCATCGCCTCTTGCAATAAGTGCATGTCGCTGGGCGACAAGGCGATTTGACGCTCTTGCATGCGCTGCGATGCATGCCGGCTGAAGGTCACTTGCGACACCACCAGGTCCCGGAAACCGTTTCCCGGTTTCGATACGGGTGCCTTGGCCTCTCCCGTATTGGTCAGCGGTCCAATACGGTCGATGGGACTCATGACTGGCTCACCTGGGTGATGTCGGAGGCTTTCACGGTTCCGACGCCTGATACGTCAAACGTCATGCCGCTGGGCGTCGAGGTCACCGCCGTCACCTGCCCGCTGCTGCCGGACTGGGTGGTGACCGTCTTTCCGATTAGTTGGCTCGCCCCCACCAGTGAGGTGGAGGAATTGCCCTGCACCGCCTGCAGAATCTGCTGCAAGGTATTGGTCTGATTAGTCACGGCCGAGAGCTGCGAGAACTGCGCCAATTCGGCCACGAACTGCGTATTGTCCATGGGCTGCAGCGGGTTCTGATACTGCAGTTCAGCCGCCAGCAAGGTCAGAAACGCCGACTCTCCCAGTTGGGACGCGGGATTGGCGGGCGTGGAACTGGATGCCGTTCCGCTGGCGCCCTGAGCGCCCGTAGTGCCACTGGTTCCGGTCGTTCCCGTCGAACCGCTCTGGCCGTTGGTGTTTTGTCCGCCGGTCAAACCCAGCAATGGATTGATGCTCATAGGTCCCCTTTCTCCGGGCTACGCCCGGTAATCGATGCCGTCGTTGAGAGTGCCGGCATACTCGAGAGCCGCCGCAGCCAGAGGCACCGATGGACCAGACTGGTATGAGGGCATGGTGCCCGATCCGCCCCCCTGCTGACCCGGTTGCATGTCGCCGAAACCGGCCCCACCTCCCTGGGTAAAGAGCGAGAACTCCAGCGTGGAGACCCCTTCCGGCAAGTGCACCGCATGATGCGGCAGCGCGGTGGGCGACGCATTAATGAGTCCCATGACTTGCGGGCTCACGGTCAAGTCCGCCTTCAGCTTGGATCCGCTTTGGGTGAGCTCGAGCTTCATGGCCGGTCCATTCGCCAAGGGCGGCTGAATGGTCCACGAGGAACGTTTCGCCCCGTCTTGGGCCACCACCCCGTTGGACTGGATTTTCCAGGCCGGCTGCTGGGGCGTCGACGCGGTCTTGACTGGAGCCGCTGGCGGTCCCGCGTGTCCCCGGACGCCATGTCCCGTGTGGGCATGGGCTGTGGCCGACATGGGGCTCATCGCCGGTGCGGTTGTGCTTTCCGCGGTCGAGCTGTTCTGCGGCATCACGGCGTTCGTCTTGGAGGCCCCCGCCGTCGTGCCGGCTTTACTAGTGGCACCAACGGACTTCGCAGACGGGGCTGGCGCTTCAACGGATGTCCCGTGTTGAACGGCCGTGCGGCCGACTCCCAGCGTGCGGGCAGCCATCGCCGGCCCTCCGTGAATCACGTGTCCCGAGGAGCCCCCAGCCTTCGGCTGGGTCGTTTCCAGCGGCGTGGCTTCGGCTGGGTTGGCGCCCATGGCCGCCGTGGACACCGCGCCCTGGCGGGTGACATGGGTCACCGGCACCTTCGTGGGCAGGGCCGCCTGCGGGTCCTTCGCCAATCGGCCTGGTGCGGGGATGGTCGGGCGGCTGAGCTGGGCTGGCCCGATGTGGTTCAGAGCCCCCGCAGCCTGGCCTTTTCCGCCTTTGACCGGCACGCCGAGAATCGGAGCGGCGCCTAGCGCGGCTGTCGCATTCGCAGGCTTGACCGGGGTCGACGCCGCATGGTGCTTGGGGGCTTTCTTCACGGCGTGATGGGACGGGGTTCCCGCTGGATTCGCGGCACTCGCTCCACTCGCCGACGGACTGGTCTTCGTATGCGGCCCCGATGTCCCCTTGGCATCAGCATGACCATGGGACGACCGGGAGAGGGCCTGGGTGAAGGAACTGGACGTCCCCGCGGTCTTTCCCGCGGAAGCAGGACCGGCCCCCAATGGTCCGGACTCTGACGTCGGTCCCAGTTGGATGGGTAGTGCGTTTGGCATTGTATCACCTCCTTTCAATGATCGTGTTGTTCAGTGCGGACTAGTGTCCGCCCAAGCGCGTGCGCTGGTGCTGGCGCCTCACATACTGGTCCAGCCACTTACGGTCCGGTACGGTAATGACCGTAAACTGCACCGCGGTTTCCCAGCTTTCCCGGCCCCGCACTTCACGCGGCTTCGGAGCCACGCGGACCACCTTGCCAATCACTTCCAGGATGCGCTGCTCCACACGAAGCCTCATGCGCAATTCCAGGCCCGCCCAGACCTTCACGGCACTGGGAAAACGGAGACCGGTCGCGGAAACATCCAGCGTGGTGGTCACCAAGAGTTCCGAATCGGGGCGAACCAACCCGTATTCCAAGGGCAACGCCACCTTGACGCGGAAGGATTTCCGGAACTCCACCACGCGCGGAGAGCCCTCCATCTTCACGACGATGATGGGAATAGGGTCCAAGACATCGGTCACCTTGCCAAACTGCTGGTACAAGGTCTCGTCGTCGGCCCATCGCAGGGGAATTTTCTGCCCGGGCATGGGGGTCAGCTCCATCTCCGCATCGCGCAGGGCATCAATATAGATCTCGTCCCGCATGGAGCGAATGACCCGGCTGGGAACAGTCCGATTCTGGAAGACAATTTGAATGGGCTGGTTCGCCTCTAAAAACACTGGTGTTCCTCGGCCTCCTTTAAGGCGTGCCGTGCCAAACCGCGCTGTACCATTTCGCGCTCCTGGCGACGCGCCAGGCGGGCCGCTTGGGCCCGCTCCCGCCGCGCCAGCACCTCGATTAGGGCCTCTTTGCGGCGGCTCAATTGCGACAAATAATTTCGACAATCCACTATTCGCGTTTCGACAAGAAAATCCTTTTCTGCCAAAGTTTTCAGCTCCCGGTCAGCCCGGGCCCCATATTGCAACACCGCGCGAATGGCGTCGCTGCTGCTCAACTCCAGCGGCCGGGCCGAGAGATGCTGGGTCCAATAGGCGCGTTCAGACTGCAAGGCGCCTTGCTCGCGCATCAACTCCGCCAGCTGGCTCATCACCTGGTCGATATCCCGCTCCACCAGCTCAATCAGCCGCCCGATCATGCTTGCTCCAACTCCGGCTCAGCGGAGACAATCGACTCGAGGGAGGCCAGCGCCGAGGCCGGGTCATCAAAGTGGTCGACCGGCTGCCGCATCCAGGTGGTCAGGAGCGGTTCCACCCGGAGACAGGCGTCAAACACCGGATCCGCGCCGGGATGATAGGCGCCTAAGGCCACCAGATCGGCATTCTTCTCCAACCGCGACAAAATCCGCCGTACCTTGCCCGCCAGCCGTTGGTGCTCGGGGGAGACAATATCGGGCATGATCCGGCTCAGGCTCTTTAACGCATCGACGGCAGGGAAGTGGTCCCGTTCGGCCAAGTGCCGGGACAGATACAAGTTGCCATCCAGAATGCCCCGCACGGCGTCCCCAATGGGGTCGGTGGGGTCGTCTCCGTCTAGAAGCACCGTAAAAAGCCCGGTAATGGTGCCGGATCCCACCCGCCCGGCTCGCTCCAAAATGCGCGGCAGGAGGTGGAACACCGACGGGGTAAACCCGCGGACAGCGGCAATCTCGCCGCTCTCCAAGCCCACTTCACTCTGAGCTAGGGCCACGCGGGTGAGCGAGTCCACCACCAGCATGACGTCCAGTCCCTGCGATCGAAACCACTCGGCAATCCGAAAGGTGGTATCCATGGCGCGCAGCCGCATAATAGCCGGCGAATCCGACGTCGAGGCCACCACCACGGTCTTGGCCAGTGCTTGGGGCGGCAGTTGATGATAGAACTCGGAGATTTCGCGGCCCCGCTCCCCAATCAATCCCACCACCGCCACATCCGCCTGGGTGCCTTCCAGCATTTGCTGAAGCAGGGTGGTCTTGCCGACGCCAGCGCCGGCAAAGATGCCGACCCTCTGCCCGCGGCCCAAGGTCAAGAGCCCGTCTACGACCCGCACCCCGGTCCAGAGCGGGGTGTCGATAGCCTGGCGGTCCAGGGGGCGGATGGGTTCCGGCACGATTTCGACCCGACGCGCCCAGAGAGGCGCACCACCGTCCATGGGCTCGCCCGTGCCGTCCACCACCCGGCCCAAGAGGCCGCGGCCCACCGGCACTTTGAGGCGCCGGCCCGTGGCCTCCACCATCATCCCCTGCCGGATGCCCGTCAAATCGCCGAACGGTGTCAGCAGAAGACGGCCCCCAGGCTGAAATCCGCTCACCTCCAGCATCATGCGCCGCTCGCCTTGGGCATCCACCAGCCACAAGATTTCGCCGATGGCGGCGTCCGGTCCCCGGCTAATCACGGACAGTCCCCGCACCGACTCGATGCGGCCGAAGAGCGGGAAACGCCGCGTGCTGGGAATGGCCTGCACTGTCTCCGCGAGTGTCATCCCAGCACCTCCTCGACCAGCGCCTTCAGGGAGACCAGGGGTCCGCCCAAGGCCCCGCCCCCCTCGCCTTCCACCCGCATGGATCCGGAGGCCAGACTCTCGTCGACGGCTAGGGTCACGTGCGGGACCAGATCCGTCAGCACCTCTTCAAGCGCGGTCAAGCGGGGCCCCCAGGTAGGATCCAAAAAGAGTTGCACCCGGCCGCTGTCGACGGTGGAGACCAATTCCTGAATGTAGGCGGCGATCACGTCCAGCCGCTCCAGCTTGAGGCGGGAAAAGACCGAGAGTGTCAGCGCCGAAGCCACCGCCAAGGTGCTCTCATCGTTGAGCCGGTTCATATACTCCCGGCTCGCCTCCAGAAGCCGCAACGGCTCTTCCAGCCGGGTCCTCAGCTCCTGCCAGAGCGCCTCCGCATCGCGCCGCCCCGCTTCCTGCCCCTCCCGGTAACCGGCCTGATATCCCTCGTCATGGGCCGCCCGGCGCAAAGCACCAGCATCCTGCTCGGCTTGCTCCAAGATGGAGCGGGCCTCGGTCTTGGCCCGCTCCACCACTTCCCCGAACGCTTCGGAGATATCGGGTTCAAATTCTTCTTCCGGCGGCAAGGCCACATCGGCATCGACCGAAACTCGCAGCCGGCCCACCGTCTGTTGATGCGCTTTGACCACTCTAGAGGATGAAATCATCCTTCTCCCCCCGTGAAATGATGATTTCGCCCTGGTCTTCCAGTTGGCGAATAATATTGACGATCTCGCGCTGCGCCTGCTCCACATCGCGGATCCGGACCGGGCCCAAGACGTCGATGTCGTCCTTGAGAAGTTCCGCCGCCTTCTGCGACAGGTTCTTCATGAGCTTGTCGGTAATATCCGGCGCCCCGCCCTTCATGGCCATGGCCAGGGTCTTGTTGTCCACCCGCCGCAGTACCTTTTGAATGTAGCGATCCTCCAACTGCACAATGTTTTCGAAGACAAACATGCGGTTGCGGATGTTTTCCGCCAGCTCCGGATCCTGTTCCTCCAAACGGGCCATGATGAGGCGTTCGGCGGCGCGCTCGGTATTATTGAGAATCGGCACGATGACGTTCAATCCGCCGCCGCCGCCGCTGGCCTCATCGGCCGCCAAATCGGACAGCTTCTGTTCGATGAGGTTCTCCACTTCCTTGATGACCTCGGGCGCGGCCCGCCCCATGAGAGCGATTCGGCGCGCCACATCGGTCTGCAAGTCGGCCGGCAAGGCCGACAATACCTCGGCGGATTGCGCTGGCTCGGTATGGGAGAGGATGACAGCGATGGTCTGGGGATGCTCATCCTGTACCAGGGCGGTAATAGTGGATGCCTCCACCTTGCGTAGAATCTCGAAGGGCCGCTTCTGCAGGAAGTTGCGCAGGCGGTGCATAATCTCGGTGGCGCGTTGGTCGTCGAAGGCCCGCTCCAGCATCTCTTTGGCCAGGTCGGCACCGCCCTCGGCGATTTGCCGGTCAGCTTGCGAGAGGTGGTAAAACTCATTAAGGACCTCGTCCTGTAAGGAGGGGTCCACGCGCTTCATCTTCGCAATCTCTACCGTAATCGCCTCGACATCCGACCGCTTCATGTACCGGAGAATGCCTGCGGCTTCCTCCGATCCCATGCTGAGAAGCAGGACGGCCGCCTTGCGAGCTCCCGCCGCCTTATCCATATTACGTGTTTTCCTCTTCCATCCACGCCTTTAAGAGTCGGGCTGCTGTCTCTGGATCGTTGTGTGCCATGTCATCCAGCCGCTGCCGGGCTTGCTCCGAGATGCTGGGCTCCTTGGCGGCCCGCATCTCGCTTAATAGATCCGCCACCGACATCGGTTCCTGGAAATCGGTCGCCCCCACCGCCGTGGGCAGGGTCATGACCGGCGCCTCCACCGGCGGGCGGTTCTTCATGGAGCGCCGCACCAGCAGGAAAATCACCACCAGCACGGCCACCGCCGCGCCTGCGCCGGCATACTGACGCACGGCCTGCGCCTGCTGAGCCTGCTTCATGGCCTTCAAGGCGGCTGCGACGGCCGTGTGGTTAAAGGGCATGCCGACCACCGTCAGCTGGTCGCCGGTCTTGAAGTTAATGCCGGCTGCGTTGGCCACCAGATTCTTCAAGGAGGCCGTTTCCGTGGCGCTGAGTTTCTTGTCGACCACCACCGCCACCGTCAACCGCTGAATCTGCCCAGCCGGAACCGTTTCACTGGTCTTGGTGGCTCCAACCGAGTAATGGGTCACGGTGGTCTTGGAATTGGTCTTGGAGGTGCTGCCGCTCTGGCTGGTGGTGGTCACCGTCGGGGTATTGCCCGCTGTGCCGACCGGCGTCGAGGGCGGCGTGCTGCCGGAACTGCTGCTGCTTTGTACCTGCTGGGAGGCCAGTACGGGGTTGCTGTATTGGGTCGAGGTCACGGTGGACCGATTAAAATTCAAAATGGCACTGACTTGCACCACCGCGTTGCCCGGACCCAGTACCTGCGTCAGCATGTCCTGGACGTTGTTCTTAATTTGGTTGGAGACCGCATTTTCCGCACTTAGCTCCGCGTTGGACATGCCGGATACCGCGGCTGCCTGGCTGTTGTTGTTGAGGGCCCCTTCGGAAATTACCGTGCCGCTTTGATCCACCACCGAGACCTGGTTGGCACTCAGCCCGGCTACCGAGTGGGCGACCAAGTTCATGATGCCGCGCACTTGCCCGCTGGAGAGGGACGATCCAGGGGCTAAGTCGACAAAGACCGATGCCGTGGCTTGGCTGCTGGTTTCCCCGAACAAGGCCGGCGAGGGCTGGTTGATCAGCACCCGGCTCGACCGCACCCCGTTGATGCTGTCAATCGTGGACTCCAACGTCGCTTCCAAGTTGGCCAGTTCCTGCAGTTGGATTTGCTGGTCCGTTTCCCCGAGACTGAAGGTCAGGGAGGAGGGCAGTCCCACACTGCTGGAAGGAATGTTCTGGTCAGCCAGGGTCACCCGGACCTGGTTGACGTCTTTTTCCGGCACCTTGATGGTGCCCCCGCCATTAGTCAACTGGTACGGGATTTTCATCTGGGTCAATTGGGTGGTAATCTGTCCGGCCGTGCGAGCACTCAGATTGGTGTACAGGGGTTGCCAATTCGGGCTGGTGACAAAGCTCCAGCCCGCCACGATGACTGCCAAGGCGAGGGCGGTGAGACCCCCCAGCCTCAGTCTCTTGGATGAGGACTGAGCGGCCCACCATTGTCTCACACGGGTGAGGATTTGCTGCGCTCCCTCGTTCATGCTGTCCTCTCCTTCGCCGGATTTAGCTCAAAGGCATGTTCATAATGTTTTGGTAGGCAGAAATCGCTTGGCCCTGAACGGACGTCGCCACGTCCAACTGCGACTGGGCCATCGTCATGGCCACCATCGCCTGCGTGACGCTCACTTGGCCCGCCATCGCCTCCTGAATGGTCTGGTTGGCGTGGGCCTGGCCGGCCTGCAGTCCCGTGATGGCTTGTCCCAGCATGGAGCCGAAATTGCTCGGCAGGCTGGCGCTCTGGCTGGTCCCGCCGGCGAGGGTAATCGGCGGCAGCAGCGTAATCGGCACGGTACTCATCCTACGACCCTATCGTGAGCGCTTTGACGTCCATCGTCTTAGCGGCGTTGAACGCGCTCACGTTCGCTTGATAGGCCTGCGACGCCGAAATCATGTCCACCATCTGCGCGGGCAGGCTGACGTTGGGATAGAGCACATCGCCTTGGGCATTGGCCTGCGGGCTGGACGGGTCATAGACCACGTTCAGCGGGCCCTGGTCTTGATAGATGCCATTAATCATGACCCCCTGGCCCACCCCTTGGTTCGGCCCGGAGGTCGGGGCGGCGGCTGATTTAAAGACCACGAATTCGCTGCGGTAGGGGCCCCCCTGCGGCGTCACCGTGGTGTCCGCGTTGGCTAAGTTGTTGGCCACAATGGAAAGCCGCAGCGACTCGGCCACCAAACCTGTGGAGGCAACGGTCATGCCGTCGAACATTATTGCGCCTTCCCTTCCGTGACAATCTTAATTTCCGTCACTTTTTCGTTGTACGCCTGCACGGCGGTTTCATACAGCAGCTGCGACTGGGCCAGATTGCTCATCTGCGCGGTCATGGAGACGGAGTTGCCGTTGTTGTCGACGGAACCCGGTGTCTGAGCCACGGTTCCAGTCACTTGCATGACCGCTCCCGGTCCCTGCTGCAAGGCTTGAGCCAATTGGTTTTGAAAAGATAAGTTTTGCGCTTTGAAACCCGGCGTGTCGTAGTTGGCTAAGTCGTTGGTGATGTAGAGCTCTTGCTGCCGGCTCAAATTCATGGTCTGGATGATTGCCGCATCCGTCACATTATTGATAGGTCCTACACCCACTGTGCTTTCCTCCTCGCCTTACGGGCCGTTTCCAATCGCGACTTGCGCCACATCCTGGCGCAGAACTAAGATATTGACGCGCCGGTTCTTGGACCGGCCTTGTACGGTGGCATTGGATGCCACCGGATGGTACTGGCCGAATCCCGCCAAAGACAGCCGCTGCGGCTTCATTCCCGGCAACGCCGCCAAATTGTAGACCACGTTGGCTGCCCGCATCGCGGACAATTGCCAGTTGCTCGGAAACTGGCTGGTGTGGATGGGAGTCGAATCGGTATACCCCACCACCTCGATGTCGTTGGGCACCGTCGTCAGGACATGCCCTAACTCCTGCAAGAGCGCGTGCGCCCCCGGCGACAGCGCCGCCGAACCCGGGGCAAAGAGCGTGGTCGCGTCCAAACTCACTTCCACCCCCCGGACGTTGCTGGACACCGTAACCTGCTTGGCCAGCCCGGCTTTGTCAATGGCCTGCTGCAGTTTCATCTCCAGACGATTCAAAGCCTGCAGATTTTGCTGCTGCTGGGGTGTCGCTTTTTGGGTATGGGTGCCGCTCTGGTTGGTAATGATGGACGGCCCGATCCCCTGCCCCACAATGCTGTTCGAATCAAATTCCTTCGCCAGGGCCTGTGCCACTAACGCAAACTTGACTTGCTGCGTGCGATTCATCGCGTAGAGCACAATGAAAAAGGCCAAGAGAAGCGTTATCAGGTCGGCGTAGGTAATCAGCCAGCGCATCATGCCGCCGCCTTCCCCACCACCTTCCTCCTCATGCTCCTCTTCCATCATGAGACTTGGACCTCCCCGACCGGACCTACGCTGTCATTGTTGCCTCCGTTGCCGGTACCGGGTCCTCCCGACGGCCGAATGAAGCTCATCAGCTTGTCCCGCAGCATGGACGGCGCCATGCCCTGCTGAATCGACAAAAGCCCCTCGAGGGCGATTTGCCGCATCAGGGTGCCATGCTTGGCTTTATTCTTCAGGTTCCCAGCCAGAGGCAGCCACACCAGATTGGCACTGGCCACCCCGTACAGGGTGGCAATGAACGCCAGACCAATCGCCGACGCCAACTGGTTGGGATTGCCGGTCAACTCGCCCAGCACGTGCACCAACCCCATAATGGTCCCCACAATACCCATGGTCGGGGCATAACCCCCGGCGGCCTCAAAAATGGACGCCCCCATCTTCTGCTGGCTGGATTGCGCGTAGATATCCGTCTCCAGCATCTGCCGCATAAAGGTGGGGTCGGCATTGTCGACTATCAATTGCAACCCCTTCCCGAGGAAGGGGTCGTTGGCGAGCGCGATTTCCGGTTCCAGCGCCAGCGTTTGCTGGCGTCGGGCGATGTCGGTATACCGCACCAACTGCTCGATGAGTTGAACCGGGTCAAAGGTGGAACGGGTCAGTCCCATCCGGAACAACCGCGGCACCTGTTTGAGTTCTTGCAGGGAGAAGCCGACCGATGTGGCGCCGACCGTTCCCCCGAACACGATCAGAGCAGCGGTGCCCTGCATGAGCGCACCCGCCTTCCCGCCTTCAAGGACGAAACCGCCAACCAGGGCAACCACACCAAATATAATGCCGCCTAAGGCGCTAACGTCCAACCGCATTCCGGTACCCCCTACATCCAGATTCCTCGTTCTGCAAAGGGCACAGCCCGGTAGCGGTCCGTTAAACCGCCCGTAAAACGGTCATATTCCTCCGGGGTCGCAAACCCGCGGCGGATAATTTCCCGTCGCAACCGAATCGGATCAAGCTCAATACCATTTAAATTGTCTACCCCAATGTAGTTGCCAGGGGATAGCTGAATTTGCGGAACCCAGGTGCTGTCGCTGGGCAGGTACTCGGCTCGGATGTCGAACATCCGCCGATTCCCTACCACTTCCCAGACTCCCGTCCAGGTGTGCGGTCCCAACACGACGTGATACATACTTTCACGATTGCGTTCCCGGTTCGGTTTCATGATGTGCTTGCAGAAGATGGGGCCCCCCACGGTCGCGTCGACCTGGTACAGCACATGGGTTAGGATGAATTGCAGCAACTCATCGCGGGTTGGCTTCATCATTCCATTGGGGAAATAACGATCCGACTCGCTCCGCCGCCCCCGCCGCTTGCTGCGCGGCCGGGTAAAAATCGGCGAAGACATTTCGACAGCTTGCCCGTCCTGGAAGAAAGCCAGCGATTTGCTCGACATGATTTACCCTCCCCATGTCGGAATTTGTTTTCCGATATTTCACCTTTCGACAGCGTCCATCCATTTCCTTCTTTTGGATGAAGAAATTGCTAATTAAATTGGTGGGCAAAAAGCCACTGTTTCATAGGCGTTTCCTCGGCTGTAGGCTCCGACAGGAGGCCAAAAAATTGTCGAATCTTTGACGGCGCGACCACGGTCGCCATGGTGCTGAAAATCTCCTCCGGAGGCACCCCGCGCAAGTGCGCCAGCACCTCCTGCCAGGCCGGCCGGTATCCCGGCACGTCCTGAATTAAATGCAGGAGACTGGCCAGTGCGCGCCGGGCATCGCCGGCCATAAACAGCGCCTGGGCCGAGGCCAGTCGAGCCCGATAGGAAGCGTATCCGGGATCGAGATAGCTTAGGAGCGGCTCCTCCAGAGACTGGGCCGCCTGGAATGCGGCGAAAGCCTCGTCATAGTGCCCCAGCGCCGCGGCGGCGCGGCCCCGAATGACGTGGGCGTCGGCCCAGTCGGGATGATCCTCCAGCACCCGCAGCGCGGCTTCCCGCGCTCCTTGGTAATGCGCCTGGTCCAAGCGCGCCATCATCTCCAGTCCGGATACCATCCGCCGGACAAGGTGCGGAAGGTGGAGCGGCACGCGGTTGAGGTGCGAGCGCATATCCTGATAGCGGCCCAATGCCCAGTACAGATGGGCGAGCCGCAAGTGATGGGGCCAATGCCGGCCCTCCACCTGGCAGGCCTCTTCCAGTGCCTGGCGGAGCCGTTGGGTGGCCAAAAATGTGCTGGCCCGGTCTTCCAGACGGAAGATGTGGGCGTCAATGGACTGGGCCGCATGGCCATACTCCATCAAGCTGCCCTGTACCTGCGGCCAAATGCGGCCGGCAAACCGAATCCGGGGATCGCGGGGAACCAGCCGGACGGGTTCCGCCAACACCTGTCCGCGGAGTCCCGTCGCCACCACAACCCGGAATACCTCCGGCTGTTCGGGATCGAGGGCGGCCAAGAGACGCGTGCGATCCTCGGTCCGAAAGGCCTCATTGCCGAACATTAGAAAGGCCCAGGGCGTGCTGACCCGTGTCAGCACGTCGTTCCGCATGGTGGCGAAGTTGCCCCAAAACGGCACGCGCAGAACGTCGGCGGGCAAGTCGGCCAGATCTTTGGGCTCATAGGGGCAAAGCCCTTCCGGCGCCACAATGATGACCTGCTCAGCCACGTTGGAGGCCGAGTAGACGGCGTTTTCAATTTCGCTTACCGTATAGGGCCATGCCTCAATCACCGCGGTCAATAGTGCTCGTTTGTCTGTGCTGTCGAAGCTCCCCATGTCATCCGCCCTTTCTCGACAAACCTTGTCGGATGATTCATGACATTTCGGGCGTTATCCTCTTTTGAGAGGCGAGATTTTGCGGCGGCACAGAAGTCGCCACAACCCCATCAACGAAAAAATTTTTTGGTGACGACGGGGTTCGACTGCATTCGGCACAGAAACAGCGCTATGGTCACGCTAGTCAGGGGGGCATTCCCCCGAAGGAGGAGTCCTGATGGCCGCGTCAGAGCGCGATACCGATCAGTTAATCGTGCAACTCAGCCGCGAACTGGTTCACCTTGTTGACCGTGGCTGTGTCTTGACCGACCCGCTGCTGGTGCAGCGTTCGCAAAATCTGGACCGTATTATCGTCGAGTGGTGTCGCCAGCATTCTTCTTAGGTCCAACCCCCCGGGGAGGGAGTGTTCGATGAACACGGTTACGCCTGTCTTGTGGCACCGGGCCATCAACTTAACGCACCGAAAAGTTGCGTTGGCATCCTTTCTTCGTACGGCCCAAGAAACCCAATCGCATGTCTATTATTCCACCCACGATCCCGCCGCATTGGTGATTGCCGAGGTTGCAGCGCTGGTCGGCGTCGTTGTGCTGGCTTGGGATCTCTGGGGATCGGGACGTGGGGCGGGCCCATCTGTTCCATGGGTCCTGATTCGAAGCCATTCGCCCGAAGAAGGACGGCACGCAGAATGGTTCATTCCACCCCAAGCCGTCCTGTGCATCGAGCCGCGGTTCATGGGGGCGGAGGCGCCCACCCTGCCGCCGCACCATCGATGGTTCATCACGGGAACGGGGTGGTGAGGGCCGGAACGAGCTCGGCCTGAGACCATAAAAAAACGCGGCCACCGACCGGCGTGCGGTGGGTGGCCGGGAGAGACCCTGCTCAGGGGGCCTCCCGTGATGGTTCGTGCGTAGCCGCGGGCGGCTCGGCTGCCGCCTCTTGGTAGTATTCTTTGCCTTTCAGCTTGACCTCCGGCAGGAAGAACGTGCCGATAAAGGTCAAAATGGCAAACCCCAGACTGACTTCGAACAAGTGGTGGATCCCGTACGTCAGGGACTCTTTGACGGCGTCCATCAGCTGCAGGTACATCTTGTGGCCGACCGCGCCATACTTGTTAAACTCCGCCGAAATGGCCTTTTGGGCGCGGGCCGTCAACAGGGCTTGCGGATTGATGCCCGTCAGCTTCCCTTCAAACTGCTTCAACGACGCCGGCAGCGTTTGATGGAGCTTATGGGTGAATCCCTTGTCCAGAATCGACCCGAATATGGGGGCAGCAATGACGCCGCCCAGCGAACTCACAAACTGCTGGGTAGAGTTCACAGTCCCCATCATCTTGTACGGAAACACGTTCTGGACCACCATGTTCATAAGCGGCATCAGGGATCCGATGCCGATGCCCAAAACCACCATGTCAATCATGACCGTGGTCCAACCCGTATGGACGTTCATCCGATTCAACAAAAAGGCACCGACCACGATGATGGCGCCGCTCGCCCAGGCTAGATGCTTATAGCGGCCCGTGCGGGACATCATTTGGCCCGACACCATACTGCCCACGATGAATCCCACCATCATCGGCGCCATCACCCAACCGCTGCTTTGCGCATTGAGGCCGATAACCCCCTGCACAAAGATCGGCAAGAACATCAAGCTGCCGAACATGGTCATCCCGATCAGGACACCGAGAATGAGCGAGGTGCTGAAAATGCGGTTTTGAAAAAGGCTCGGTGTGAGCACTGGGTCGGGGGCGCGGCGCTCCCATAAAATGAAGAGGGCCAGTACAATGGCGCCGCCGATAAAGAGCGCCAATTCCATGGGCGATCCCCAGGCGTATTTGGTGCCCGCCCAGGTGAAGCCCAAGAGCACCGGCACCAGACCGACCACTAAAATGACCGAGCCCAGCCAGTCGACCTTGACCTGATGTTCCGCGCGGACCCGCGGCAGCGTGATAATCACGCCAATGATAGCCAACACC
>JAJZBJ010000068.1 GCA_021798975.1 Bacillota bacterium
CAATCACTCTCAACTAGTCCAGAATTCGCTGAACTACAACCAACTGCTGCTGCCACAAAAATTGATACGGCACCCGGTCTCTTACCCATACTGTCTCTATCCGTGTCACCCGCGCCGCCCTGCCATCCGCCACAAATCCCAATGTTGCAAGAGCAATTCGCGGCGGCTGGGGTGAAACCGCATCAGCCCCGCCAGCTCCGAAACTGGAGGCCGCGTCCTGGGGGTATCCCACCATTCCATTTGCTCCGGTGTCAGCGTCTCCAACCGAACATCTAACTGCACTTCGTCAAAAGGTTGGGAGGGCGGATGGTTCAAGAGCGACAAGACCCGGGCGGAAACCGCCTTGGCATCGCCTGCTGGGTTGGGCCATTCCCGTTCACGGCGCTCCATGCCCCCAGGCCGCAGCCATGTCAAGCGCAGAAACCGGACGCCCTGCTCGCTCTTTCGGCAAAGCCCGATGACCTCTGCTGCCATGTCGGCGAGAATGTCACCGAGCCCCTCGCGGACAGGGTCGTCAAACCGGCGCACAATCTGATCCGTATGCGGCGAATACGCTGTCGGGCGGATGCGGGCCTCTTGGCGAATATGGGACAAAAGGCCGGGCACATCGCCAACACACTGGAAGTTCCTCCGCCGCCATTGTTCTTGCATTTGCTGGGAGACGCCCTCCACGTAGCGCAGGGGCATCTTGAGCCAGAACGGCTCCTCCTGTGCCGGCCCAAGAACATATGTTTGCCCAAAAGAATGTTCCCAAACCGGTAATTTCAATGAGGCTCCCGCGTCCGCCAGCCAATGAGCCATCCACGGATGGGAGGCCGCCCCCGCTTCAAAGCGTTGGGCCCACCGCGGCACCACTTCGTCAACCAAACGGCGCCACTCCGCGGAATTTAAACGCGGCCATTCCCACCAGCCCTCGCGCAGGTCTTGTTGTTCAAAGGCGGCTGCATGCTGGGAAAGCCATTCCTGCACATGGGTCAAGGACTTTTGATAAAAATCGGGCCGCCAAGGAACCCATGTGGCTCCCGGATGCCGCCACTTCATTTCGGCTAAGGCGTCTCCCGGGCGAATGCCCCGATCCCATCCGCTGCTGTCCACATCGAACACTCGACCATCCTGAAAGACCAAATAGGCATCCAACGGACGCTGAAACCCTTCCGCGGTTAGATGTCCAAGCTTCCAGTAGATGATGGCCATGGTGCATTTCTCCTGTATGGAACATTTGTTCGTATATGGGATTATAGTATCCCAAACTCCGAAATTCAATACTTAGAGGCGGAGAAAAATCTCAGGGAAAAGATGGGTGTGCAGGGGTTGAAGAGACAGGGATGCTCCAATTCCCGTCCAGTGGGGATGGCGAATCTTTTCAAATCACGCGGGGGTCTAGTCCAAGGCCTTCGCCATACGAACAACCGACCGCTCCTGAAATTCTCCCCCCGGCATACCCCAGGAAAAACGGTAGGTTACATCGCCATTGGCATGGACAATAAGCTCGCGCTGCTCCCGAAATGCATCCGCCATAGCGATATCCCCGAATTGGAATACCAGCCGCTCCTCTTCGCGCCGATGGAGATGATATGTCATTACCGCCCCGGTATTGTTTGAAGCCGACACCATCACCAGGCCGCCCGCGGAATCCAGGCCAATCAACGTCCGCTCGTCATGAAACACTTCATCCTTGTCGCCCAATGCGGTGAAAACCAGACTGACAGCACAGTGTCCGATGACCGGATTCAAAGTCATCCGACCCGTAAATGATTCGCCGGCATGGTTAATGCCGGCTCCCGAAAAATGGCCCGCTGTCTGAAGCAAGGAATGCATTCAGATTCCTTCTCTCTTCGATAATTGCCCCAAATTATACAACGGCTATCCGGCAGTGACGCACGAATCTTTTGAAAGCATAACAACAGACAGGATTGAGGTCAGCCGATGATCGCATTTGAACCATTCAGTTGGGACCGATTTTCAGACTTTCGAGACATCATTAATTCAAACCCCTATTAAGGGCGGCCGCGGGGCCCTCTTTCGCCTCGTTCAACCCGCTTCCGGTTTGGCCTCCATACGGCGCTGAATAAAGGCGGCCAAGGCCACAAACCCGATCGTATAGGCCGCAAGAATCAGCACGTCCGACCACTGGATGCCGCGATTCGCCAACAGGCCCCATGCCGGGTGGGCATAACGATAAGTGGGCATCACCCGAGCGATCTCCTGCATGGTCTTGGGCAATACTTGAATGGGTGTCCAGAGCCCTCCCAACAGCGACAACGCCAAATACACCATAGTGCCCAGCACTTGCGCCGCATTGCCCGCCATCCCTATCAGCACCCCAAGGGCCGCGAATGGCACTGAGCCGATCCAAATCCAAAGCACAATCTCAATCCATTTAGCAGCACTAAGAGAAACGTGCTGGTCTAATCTGGCCACCAAGAACACGACCACCACAATAAGCAGCGACAATACCATTTGAGTGAAAATCTTACTCAAGGCATAGCCCACCGACGACAAAGGCGTGGTTCTCAGCCACCTCACCCACCCACTTTTCCGTTCGGTGGCCAACCGCACCCCCAGCGTGTTGACAGACGCGCCCACCACACCGAAGGTGGCCATCGAGACCATAAAATAGGCGCTCCAAAAGGTCCCCGCAATCTGAAGCGTCCCGTGCTGTATGTGGATAAAAATTAAATAGAAGCCAACCGGCATAACCAGCGTAAACGCGAAGAACCGGCGATCGCGCACCGTTCTTAGCAAATCTGCTTTCCATTGGGACCATAGTGCTCTCATACAGGCGCATCCTCCCGGGTCAAGCGTACAAATGCCTCTTCCAATCCTCCGCCCCCGACCTCCACATCCCGAATGTCATGGCCATCGAGGAACAAACGCCGCAAGAGCGCATCGGAGTCCTGCGTCAACACCGCCAATTGGCGCCCCGCCACCTGAACGTCCAACACCCCGGGCCAGCTTTTTATGGCCTCTGCGAGCCCCATTGCTCCGCTCGAGAACTTCACCTGCCGTCCGCCGAACTGCATTTTAATCGCTTCCGGGGGAGCATCAGCAATAATCCGGCCATGATTCATCACGAGAATGCGGTCGGTCATGAGATCGGCTTCCTGCAAATCATGCGTAGTCAGCACCAAGGTCCGGCCCTCGCCGACAAAACTCCGCAGGGAATCCCAGAAGTGGCGCTTGGAAGCCACATCCATCCCCACCGTTGGCTCATCCATGAACAGCACATCGGGGTTGCCGGCCATGGCCAGGGCGAATTGCAGACGCCGCGTCTTACCACCCGATAATGCATGGGCCATGGCATCCGCGTCCTCGGCCAATCCACCCAAATCCAACAGCTCGTCAAGCGACTTGGGGCGGGCGTAAAATCCGCGGAACAAGTTCAGGCATTCTTTCACTTTCAGTCGTTCCGGCACGCTGACATTTTGCAGGACCACGCCAATGCGATCGTGGCTGGCGGGATGGGCCGGATCGTGGGAAAACAGTGCAACGGTGCCCTGCGTGGGTTTCAACAATCCCAGCATCATCTGGATGCTAGTTGTCTTGCCGGCCCCGTTTGGCCCCAGCAAGGCCACCGCCTGACCGGCTTCCAGTCGGAATGTGATAGACCGCACGGCCTCCTTGGTCCCAAACCGTTTGGAGACCCGATCAAATTCAATCACCGCCATCAGAGATCCCGCGATCCTTTCTTGGACGGCCAATCAGGATTCCGTTTCTCGGTAAAGGCTGTGACGCCCTCACGCGAATCCTCAGACAAGGCGACCAGCGACACCAGACTCTTTAAGGCCTCCATGGCATCGTCCATCCCCAAGTCTTGAGACAATCGCCAGCCCTCCTTGCCCAGCCGAGCAATGACTGAACTGCCGCTTTTAATCTCATCCGCCAACTTATGGGCTTCCGCCATCAAGTCCGCTTTCGGCACCACATGGTTCACAAATCCCCACGACTCGGCGGTCCCGGCATCAATCATGCGGCCCGTCAGTCCGAGTTCCAAGGCGCGCCGCGCACCAATCAGGCGGGCAATGGGGGCCGTAACCACCATGGGATAGAGCCCGACTTTGACTTCGGGGAGCCCGAACCGCGTGTCATCCGCGCAAATCAGCAGATCGACGCCGGCAGCCAAGCCCATGCCCCCTGCCAGAGTATATCCAAAAGCCGCCCCAATCACGGGCTGGGGCAGATGCTGAAGGGTGTGAATCAAACGAGCCATGTTGCCGAAATAGCCCCGTACGGCATCGACCGAAGCCAGCCGCTGCACCTCGGCCAAGTCGGCGCCAGCGCAAAAGGCCTTCTCGCCGGCACCCGTCAGAATAACCACCGCAACCTCAGGATTCCCGGCCACGCCATTCAACGTATCAATCAGTTCGTTAATGGTCTCCGTATTCAGGGCATTGCGGACGTCCGGGCGGTTGATGGCAATCACCGTGGTGCTGCCCATCTGGATTGAAAGATTACTCATTAAACGACCCCTCAATGCCGACCGGGACCATACGGCCGCCAGCCTTGTAGAGGCGGGATGGCACATCGTGGCCAATGGCCCCTTCCAGCATGTGGGTCACAGCCAAAAGCCGGTCCAAATCAATCCCGGTCTTGACCCCCATCTCCTGCAAGCAATACACCGCGTCTTCGGTCGCCAAGTTGCCGCCAGCACCAGGCGAGAAGGGCGATCCCCCGATGCCCCCCAATGCGGTTTCGAACCGGGTGCAGCCACTAATCACGCCGGCCAACAAGTTGGCCAGTGCCGTGCCGCGGTTATCGTGGAAATGCAGTCCCAAACGGATGGTGGGTGCATTCATGGCGAACCCATGCACCATCTCCGCGACCTGCAAGGGATTCGCCACCCCGACGGTGTCTCCCAACGTGATATCGGCGATGCCCATGCTCTCCAGCCGCACCGCCAAATCCAGCACCGCATTGACCGGCACACGCCCTTCATACGGACAGCCGAAAGAGGTCACAATCACAGCCGTGACCGGGACCCCCTCCCCGCGAGCCATTTCGCAGATGCGGTGAAATCCCGCCAGCGATTCGGAAATCGACCGGTGCACGTTCTTATAATTATGCGTTTCACTGGCGGACACAAACACGGTCAGTTCATCCGGCTTGGTACTGAGCGCCCGCTCCGCCCCCTTGGGATTCGGAACCAGCACAGCATAGGTAACCCCCGGTTTCCGCTCGATGCGGGCCATCACCTCTTCCGCCCCTTCCATCTGCGGAAGCCACTTAGGACTCACAAACGAGGTGACCTCAATATGCGGCACTCCAACCGCCGTGAGACTGTCGACCAGCTTGACACGCTCATCGACGCTCAGCACCTTGGGCTCGGCCTGCAATCCATCGCGGGGCGATACATCTTTGATATCAACCCGTTCCGGCAAGTCTGTCCGTTCCAGCATCCCCAAATCCTCCTCTAGACCGGCGTGACCGGGTGTCGCCTGCGGCTGAACTCCCGGTTCTTGTTTTCATATAGCGCCAGGCGCTGAGCGAGTTCCCCGCGGAGATTTTCCGGAAGAATAACCTCGTCGACGATCAGCTCGGCGGCCAGACGTCCGATATCAATGTCTGCACGATATTCCTGCTGCTTTTCTTGAACAAACGCGCGCCGCTCGTCGCCCTCCAACTCCTGAATGCGGTTAAAATAGACGGCATTGACCGCCGCCTCGGGACCCATGACGGCAATCTGAGCGGTTGGCAGAGCCATAGTGACGTCCGATCCAAAGGCCGGACCAGCCATAGCATACAACCCCGCGCCATAGGCTTTCCGCACAATAACACTGATTTTAGGTACGGTCGCCTCCGATACGGCGGCGATAAGCTTGGCTCCGTGGCGAATAATGCCTTCCCGCTCCACTTTCGTGCCAATCATGAATCCGGGGACATCAGCCAGGAAGACCAGCGGGATGTTGAAGGCATCGCAAAGATTGATGAACCGCGCGGCCTTGTCGGCGCTGTCCACAAACAGCACGCCGCCCTTGACCTTGGACTGGTTGGCAACAATGCCGACCGCACGCCCGTCGATGCGTGCCAAGCCCGTCAAGATCTCCGGCGCAAACAGGGGCTTGATGGGAAACCAACTACCGGCGTCGACAATCCGCTCAATCACCCGGTTCATGTCAAAGGGCACGTTCTGGTTCTCCGGCACCACGCGCGTCCACTCCTGGGAAGCGGGCGCCGCGGGCTCCTTTCTGGGAGGCTTCGACTCAAAGTTCTCGGGCATGTACGAGAAGTACTGGCGGCCCCACAGAAGCGCTTCTTCTTCCGAGGAAGCCAACAGGTCGCCCACACCGCTCACGGTGCAGTGCATGCGCGCTCCGCCCATCTCTTCCAGTGTCACCTTTTCGCCAATCACCATCTCCGCCATGCGGGGCGAGCCCAAGTACATGGATGCGTTGTTCTCCACCATGATGACAATATCGGTAAAGGCTGGAATGTATGCGCCGCCCGCCGCTGAAGGACCAAACAAGAGACAAATCTGGGGCACGCGGCCGGACAGCTTAATCTGGTTGTAGAAAATGCGGCCCGCACCGCGCCGTCCCGGAAACATTTCCACCTGGTCGGTAATGCGAGCCCCGGCCGAGTCCACTAAGTAGAAAATGGGGCAGTTCAACTCTAAGGCCTTCTCCTGAATCCGGAGAATCTTCTCGACAGTCCGGAACCCCCACGAACCCGCCTTGACGGTCGGGTCGTTGGCCATCACCACCACGGTCCGGCCATTAATGCGTCCGGTGACGGTAACCACGCCGTCGGCCGCTAATTCCGGATCGCGGTTGTTGGCTAAGAGGCCATCCTCTATCCAGCCGGGATCCAAGAGCCGTGCGATCCGCTCCCGCACCTCCAGCTTTCCAACCTCGGGAAGACGCTTGCGATATTTTTCCGGTCCTCCCAAGGACACCCGATCCCGCAGTTCCTTCAACTCATCGGCTTTCACAGCATCTCGCTCCTTAGGCTAGAATCACGAGCGGGTCTCCGTCGTTGACGAAGTCCCCTTCCTTGACCGGCACCTCATGTACGATGCCGGCTTGCTCAGCCTCAATGGGGATCTCCATTTTCATCGACTCCATAATGACCACTTCCTGCCCAGCTTGTACCTGATCGCCGGGTTTCACCAAGATCTTGAACACTGTGCCTGCCAGACTCGCTACCACTGCTGTCACAGCTCTACCCCCTCTATGTTGAGATGCCATGCTAAGCGGTACCATCCACCCGGTGCCGTCCACGGCTCAATCCGCCCCCAGCGCCAAAAGCCATCCGCCAGAGAGGCCCCGCGCACCCGCACCCCATCCGAATCCACACGCGCCTCGAGGCCGTCGCTAAATACCAGCACGCCGTTGAACAACGGAACCCCGGCGGCTCCCTGGGTTTGGGCGGCCGGCACCACGCGCCCCAAGGGGCCGAGGACGGCGGGATGGAACAGCACTTGGGTGGCTCCCACCTCCATCACGTCGATCCCCCAACTGCCCCATCCGGACCGAAAGCCGGAAATCCCGTCTGGGTTGGCACCGTTCAGCCATGCCACATGCCATCGGGTACTCGCTAAGTCCCCTAACCCATAAGCCTTCCATACCCGCCATGCCTCGTTGACCGCCAAGCGGGAAAAGGCCATCAGCATTCCGTTGTAGTCGGGACCAATCAGAGCCGGATGGCCGAGCTCAACGTCGCCCCGAGCCAAGAGCGCCATCGTGCCCTGCTGTCGACGCGCCGTGTGCCGCGGCCAATCCATTCGATAGGCGAGACCTTCATCCCAGCCTTCCAGCCGTTGTTCCCAAGTGGCCGGCCAAGGGGCCTCGTTGAAGCGGCGGCCCCGCACGCCGACTTTTGTCACCGGCCCAGTCCTAGTTGGCGGGCAATCACCAAACGCTGAATTTCGGAGGTTCCTTCCCCAATTTCCAGCAACTTGGCGTCCCGCATAAACCGCTCAACCGGGTAATCCTTCATGTATCCGGCGCCGCCGTATATTTGCACAGCCTGGTTGGACGCCCGCATGGCTGCTTCTGACGCAAACAGCTTGCCCATGGCCGCCTCCCGGGCGTAGGGCCGATGCTGGTCTTTGAGCCAAGCCGCCTTGAGCACCATGGTCCGTGCCATCTCCACTTCCATCGCCATGTCCGCAATTTTAAACTGGACAGCTTGGAACTCCGAAATCGGACGGCCGAACTGGCGCCGCTGCGTGGCGTATTCTATCGATGCGTCCAAGGCCGCCTGAGCCACTCCGACCCCTAAAGCGCCAATACTGATGCGGCCGCCGTCGAGAATGTCGAGAAACTGATGCAGCCCCTTGCCTTCTTCACCCAGCAAGTGGTCCTGGGGCACCTCAACGCGGTCAAAGTGAATCTCGCAGGTTTCTGAAGACCGCATGCCCATCTTGTTGTAGGCGCACCGGACACTGAGCCCTTCGGCGCCTGCCGGCACGATGAAGGCGGAAATGCGGCGGTGCTCCCGCGAGGTGCGGGCGGTCGCAACAATGTAGCCGGCATGCCCGGCATTGGTGATATAGCACTTTTCCCCGGAGATGGCCCACCCTTGGGAGGTCCTTTCCGCAAACGTCTGGGTGCCGCCCGCATCCGAGCCGGCACCGGGCTCGGTGAGGCCAAAGGCTGCCAAATACTTCCCTTGGATGGCGTTGACCAGATATTCGCGCTTCTGCGCATCCGTGCCGAACCAATAGAGCGGCGAGCATCCTAGTGAGACATGGGCTGCAAAGCCCAATCCCAGCGACGCATCGATGCGGCTGATTTCCTCTACCGCCAACGCATACATGACGGTGTTGCCGCCGGAGCCGCCCCACTCCTCGGAGAACGGCAAACCAAAAAAGCCGAGTTCGCCCATTTGATGCATGAGATCAAAGGAGAACTCGGACTTTTCATCCCGGTCCTTAGCGCCGGGTGCGACAACGTTTTCCGCGAAATCGCGGACCGTTTGGCGAATCATGGTTTCTTCTGGCGTCAAATCGAAGTTCAAGACAAGTCCCTCCACGCCGGGTGTTGGGCCTCCCAGAAGGCACGGTGCGGGAAACCGAATTATTCCCGGCGATCCAATTTTTCTGCAGTTATATGCTACCATCTTATCCATAGGAACGAAAGGTAAGGGAGAACTGCCTTGGAGAGCCCTTCGCCCACCCATACAGGAGGACATATGACCGAGCGAATGACGGCGCAAAAACTCAGGAGCCATAAAGGACAACCCCCGTTGGTTTGGTTGACGGCCTACGACTATACGCAAGCACTCTTGGCAGAAGAGGCCGGCGTCGACGTCATCCTGGTCGGCGATTCGGTGGGCACCACCACGATGGGGTACGACTCCACCATCCCCGTGACCATGGACAATATGGTCTACCATGCCCAGTTGGTGAGGCGCGGAGCGCCCAACACCATGATGGTTGCCGACCTCCCCTATCTTAGCTACGCCACTGAAGAGCGCACCCTCCAAAATGCCGGCCGCTTCATGCAGGAAGCCCTGGCTGACGCCGTGAAGCTGGAAGGCGGCCGACGGGTCATGGCGGCGGTCGACATTCTCATTAAGAACGACATTCCCGTCGTCGGGCATTTGGGCCTCACCCCCCAGAGCGTCCACACCATGGGCGGATATCGGGTCCAAGCCAAGAGCAAAGACAGTATCCAGCAATTGGTGGACGATGCGCGCGCGCTGGCCGACCATGGCGTGTGTGCCATTGTGCTGGAAGGCATTCCCGACCGGGTGGGCCAATACGTGACCGACCAGATCGCCGTTCCGACTATTGGGATCGGGGCAGGAAACCAGACCGACGGCCAAGTGTTGGTCTTTAACGAGTGCCTCGGGCTGTCGTCGCGCTACCCCAAGTTTGCTAAACCGTTCGCCGATGTGCGCGGCACCGTCATCCAGGGAATCCGCCAGTACCAATCTGAAGTGCAATCGCGCGCCTTTCCGGATGACGAGCACAGCTACCACGTGACCGACAAGGAGTGGGATGCCTTTTGGCAGAACGACCGGGGACGCCGTCCCTAGCCATTCTTGGCACCGGAGCTATGGGCCGTTACTGGGCATATCGTCTGGCCTCGCTAAACCCGCTGATTGTCGGCCAAGCGGCCCCGCCTTATCAGGTGCAAGAACAATCCTCAACACGCATAGCGCACCCTCGCTGGCAAAACTGGGACACCGAGCCCCAGAACTCCCCGAACATCGTGCTTCTGGCTGTCAAATGGCGGGGCATGGCCCGCGTACAATCCTGGATTGCCCAACATGCGGCAGAAAGCCTCGTCATCTCCCTCATGAACGGCATGGGGCAGGAGGATGCGCTCCCCGTTGCCAATCTGGCCGCCGGCACCACCACGGCGGCCGTAGTGCGCCTCGATACCCCCGGCCGGCGCCACATCACCATTAACGGGTCCGGGGAGACCATTTTGCCCGATCGAAACGACTGGCGCATGGACGCTCTGAAGGCTCAAAGCCGGGCGCAGGGTTGGAACTGGACCTGGACCGATGATCAGACCATGCTCACCCGGCGCTGGGTCAAGCTGGTGCAAAACAGCATCATCAATCCCTTGTCCGCTCTGGCCGATTGCCCCAACGGCGACCTGCCCAACCACCCCTTGTGGCAGCTTGCATCCCCACTCATGCAGGAGGCCAGGACGGCAGCAGAATCCGTGCACGTCCACCTGCCCCCAGACTTATCGGACCACGTGCGGACACTGACCGCCGTGACCCGCAACAACCTTTCCTCGATGCTGCAGGACGTGCGAGCGGAACTCGAGACCGAGATCTCTGCTATTAACGGCTACATCGTCCGGGTGGCCAAACAACAAGGGGTGAGCGCTCCCACCCACGAAGCGCTCACCCATCTCATCCAGTCTCTCCGTGTCCGAAATCCCTAGACGCTCGCAAACGGCCATCCACGACCGAAGACCCGGGACAACTTCAGCCGGTATTGTTGGAAGGACAGCTCCTTCAAGGTGCGGGCCGACGACCCCCGGACCGGGATGCCGCCCCGAATCACCCACCCCACCCCGATGCCGGGGTCCAGCGAAATGAGCATCCCGCGCAACCGGGGCTTGAATGGTTCCGGCAGAGGCTCGCCCCGCATGGCGCGCGTGACGGCTTCCCCGACATAGTGCCCTGCCATCGTCGCTAATTGGGCGGTCTGGGGCACTTCCTGGTTTCCGACCCACACCCGCCAGACATCGCCGGCAGCAAAAACCCGTTCCGAGACGCGCCCTTCAGGACTGGTCATCGGGTAGCCCTTCGGGTCAAGCGGCAAATCGGTGTTGCGGAGCCACCGAGGGGCTTGAATGCCCCCAGCCCAAATCAGAACGTCATAGTGAATGCGATCGCGCTCCAACTGCAGCGTCGCTTCCTCGACGCGCACCAGTTTTTGCCCCATAAGAACTTTGACTCCGGCCGCCTGCAGCCGCTCCCGGGCATACTGGGCCAACCCGACCCCCAGCGCCGGCAAGAGACGCGGCGCCCCTTCCACCAGCCAGACATCATGGTCTTCCGCCAGCACACCCGCGACCTCGGTTCCCGTCAGGCCTCCGCCCACCACCACGACCCGCTGATGGGTATTTTCATGCAGCCGATCCTTGATACGCCAGGTATCATGGGCGTTGCGGAGCGGCAGGGAGCGCTCCTCCAACCCTGGGATGGGCGGATAGGAGCTAACCGATCCCGGAGACACAATGAGCCAGTCGTAGGACAGCGTATCGCCGTTTTCGAGAGCCACAGTCCGCTCCGCTTGGCTGATGTTCGCCACTCGCTGTTTCAGGTGGGCAACCCCGGTGTCCTTCAACAACTCTTGAAATGGCACGATGTGTTCTTCGATGGGATCGTGGCGGCGCAGCGCCTCCGGGAGCTCCGGAATGAGTTCGTGGCCCTCCCCAGGGTCAATCAGGGTCATCTCCACATCGGACAGGCGGCGCAACTCCCCCACCGCCGCCAAGCCGGCGTATCCACCGCCAATTACCACGATGCGTTCTGCCATGGTCTCCTCCTTTGGCCCATGTTCATTGTCGAATATCATCCCCCCCGCCCCTGGAAGCATGCGGCGCGAAGGAAAAAAGTGGGTTTCTTGGTAGTATAACGCGTCTGTCAACCGGTCACGATCTGGCGGGCAGAATCGGTGAGCATGCCTGGGAATGTTTCGGACTGGGCATCAACAGGCCAACTGGTCAGTCGGAGGGCTGCCTGATACGCCGGAGCGCCGGTGGGCGCAGCAGTCACGGTGTGTTCGTGGAATGTGGCGTGTTGGCTGGAAAATCGTGAACGAGGTCATCCGGTTCTCAGAGGGCCGTGCCGCCGGCCAGGCTGATATGGCCGCCGGCGCCTGGCCCCAGCCGTCGAACAGACGCAGTCCCGGGGTTGGGCGGACCGCGGTCCGGCACGATGTCCCGCGTTCACGCCAACCCCCCTGTCCTCCGGTCTTCGGGCCAGATGCCGACCACTTCAACGGTGCCATCCTTCCATTCCATCTCGCCCGCCAAGCCAGCCTGGCGCAAGAAATGCTTCCCCGCTTCCGGGCCGCTGATGAGGACCGCCTTGGCCGCCACATCCGCCTGCACAGCCGTCGGGGCGGCCACAGTCACCCGAAACAACGCATTGTGCACCGGCATTCCGGTCGCGGGATCAAGCAGGTGGTGGTAGCGAATGCCGCCCCGCACCCACTGCCGGCGGGCAAGGCCCGACGTTGCCAGAGCTCCCGCTTCCAAGTTGACCCCCGCAAGAGATTCGTCCCCTATGGCAATCGGCCAGGCACTGCCGCCTGGCGGGTGGCCCGCCACAGCTAAGTCGCCGCCCGCATTCACCATGACCGGGTCCACGCCGGCGTCCTTCAGGTCGGCCACGGCGGCGTCGACCGCCATGCCTTTGCCGATGCCGCCTAAATCAAGCCAAACCCCAGGGGGCAGTTGAATGATGCCGGTCTCCGCAGACATCGCCACCGCTTGCCAATGATGGGACGGGGGGGTGGCCCGTGGCGTGGGTCCAGCCTGCTCCAGCGGTACAGTTTCCCAACTCCGATCGTATCCCAATTGGACCAACTGACGGCCCAACGTCGGGTCAAAAAGCCCCTGGGTGGCGTGGGCGGCGCGAAGCGCTTGAAAGACCGCCTCAAACAACTCAGGCGACACCCGTACCGGATGGCCGCCGGCGCGATTGAGCCGGCTCAATTCGCTCTGTGGACGGAAGCGGCTGAGGCGGCTCTCCCACGCCTCAAATAGATGTTGGGCGCGTACCCGCGCCCATTCAACCTGACGCGCGCGAGCCATGACCCAAACCGTGGTCCCCATCGCGTAAAACGAACGGCTCGCCAACATATCAGGAAACCGCCGTACGGGTTAGGGGCGCCGTACCTCGGGCGGGAGAGCTCACCCCGCCGCTGGGGCCTGATGTTCTGAAGAAAGGGGAGCGCGTGGGCCGGATGGCAGTCACGCTGTGAGCCGTGACGCCAACACGATTTCCGGCATCCAGCACCCAAAACGAAAAAAGGCCGGCTGCCGACCATCCCACCAGCGCGCGCTTGATATTTCGGGCTATGCGGTACGCGAAGTCTTGGGGCATCGGTTCCCAAACCAGAGCCATCTGTTGTCACCTCATCTTGCGGCGCGGGACAATACCGCGGGCCGGCGTTTGTTGGCCTCATGTTACCCGCAAGATATTGCCGAGCTGTTACGGCTCGGAAAGCCGGGAACGACGGCTGGGCCGATACAGCACTTGCGCCAGCACCAACCCAGCCAGCACCAACGAAACGGCTGTCCATGGCATGGTGTGAGGGCCTGCAAAATTGCTCATCGTCCCCATCATGAGACTCCCTCCGGTGGTGGCAAGCCCGCTGGCTCCGTTGATGAGTCCCATAGCTCCGCCATGCAGGCGGGCGGGCAAAGATTCGGCGACGGCCCTTTGGATGCCAATATTCAAGAGAGGATATAAGGGAACAGAAAACGCGACAATCACGACGATTTCCGACCGGGCCAGCGACATCGCCAAGTACATGACCGTGTATGCCATCAGAACCCGGATCAACAGCGCTTTGCCGCCAAACCGGTCGGCCCACCGCCCGATGGATGATGCCATCACCCACCCCAATGCCGTACTAATTGAGGCGCTCCAGCCCACCCAGGTGGTGGGGATGTGCAGCGCTCGCAAGTAGAGTCCGAAATTGGTAAAAAACCCTTCGTTGCCGGCGTAAGCCAGAAAAAACGGCAACACCAACAGGATGGTAAGACCGGTGGCGCCGGCCATCTTCTCTTCCGCCGGCGGGGCGGCATGCACCGACCCCGGCGCTCTGGCCATCAAGACGGCCGGGATGACCATCAAGACAGCCAACGCTGCCTCCAAGTCGGCAAATCCGCGCGGCACCACGGACACCGCATAGCCACTCACCAATCCGCCCAACAGCCACCCGCTGGATTGCCATTGCAGCCGCCCCGCCAGACGCCGCCCCATATCACCGCCGCCCACCGTCAACAACGTGAGTGTGGCGGGTGCCAGCGCCGAGGACAAGAGTGTGGAGCCCATCAATCCGATAATGTAGGCCCACGGTCCGGGGGCCGCGAAAATGACCAGGCCCCCGGCCAAATAGCCGGCAATGCCGATAAACGCCGCCCGTCGCGTGCCGAGTCGGGACAACCGGTGTCCCCACCAGGTGGAACCCAAAAACATTGCCAAAGCCGGAGCTGCGGCCGCCATACTGGCCAGCACGTCACTGGCATGAAACGCTTGGTGGAGATAGAGGGGACCGTAGCCTAAAAGCGTCAACAGAAAGAACGCCTCGACTGCTGATGCTGCCAACAGCGCGCGCTGCACCCGGCCCCCTCCTCCCTGTCACTCCCCCCAGTGTACTCGAGAGATCCAAGGTCCGAAACCCGCGCCACGATTGCTGAACATTCTCTTAAATCCGACCGGCAGCGGCCTTTCCGGACATTTTGACCTGTAGAATAAAGACGAACAACGTTTCGAGTCCTGCTACTCGGTATGGCCAACGCGGGCTCATCAGAGGAGGACTTCCAGTGAATCACACGGCGCCAATCTTTGTGGTTGGCATGCCCCGCTCCGGAACTACCCTTTTAGCCTCGCTGCTCAGTGCTCACAGCGCCATTGCCATCGGCCCCGAAACCAACTACTTTAGCCGGATGTGGAAGCCGCTTACCCGCGGCCGGGGACTATGTGACTGGGAAGCCGTTGAAACCACGCTCGTTCAATGGCTGGAAAAACCCACCCTGCAATCCATGGATCTGCCGGTCCGGCAATTGCTGGACACGTTTCGCGAGACCTGGAAGACCGGCACATTGACGCACCGCTTCATCCTGTCCCACATCATGGAACAATACGCCGAGAGACGCGGCAAAGCCATTTGGGGAGAAAAGACCCCGGAACATTTTATGTACGTGCCCGCCATCAAGCGCGTGTTTCCGGATGCCCGCATCATTGCCATCATCCGCGATCCACGCGACGTGCATCTGTCGTTGGTGAAAGTGCCCTGGAACCGGGGCAATGCCTTCAATCACGCATTGCAGTGGCGCGGATATCAGATTTTGTCGCAACGGTACCAGAATCTATTTCGCGGTTATTACATGACGGTGCGCTTTGAAGATCTGATCAGGGATCCCCGCTCGGAAATGAAACGCCTGCTTTCAGGACTCCACCAACGGTTCGAGGAAGACATGCTGGTCCGTTATCGCCAAGAACCCCTCTTCGATCCTCAGCAAGAACCGTGGAAGAAGCATGCATCAGCGCCCATCGACGCGGCTAATGCCTACAAGTGGCGCACGCAAATGGCGGATGAAGAGATCGGCATTTTTTCCCGCGTCTGCGGGAGCTACTTAACACGCTATGGTTACGAGATTCCCGGCGAAAGCCGCTTTCGTTCCAAAAAAGCGCTGACCGGGCTGGATCGGCGGGCACTGCTGTGGTGGGCGCGAACTAGTTGGCGTGTGTCCCGGAACCGCGACCCGTGGACCGATCAACCCATGGGGCTGCCACAGCCGGACGCCATGCAGTGCGTGGATTAGTCCGACACCGGTTGCGCACGGCGCCGGAGAGCCGGCATCACA